>DAOWNK010000006.1 GCA_030642635.1 Pirellulales bacterium | reverse complement strand
ACACTCTTCAGCCGGCTGATTCTGGACCTGAACCGGGCCTCGGAAGCGGTCCAGCGGAGCATCGCCGAGCTACGCGAGATGGCCGCCGGCCTGAAGGCCGTGTTTCTAGCGTTTTGCACCTAAAAACGGAAGAGCCAAAAAATGTTACATCAAACTCCAATCCCTAATCCCTAATCCCCAATCCCTCTTTTAGGAGACTAAACATGCCAAACAGCCAATGTGCCGAAAGCAACGAGATGGAAGTGTTGCATCAACTCTTCTCATCGGCAACCTACGACGCCTCGGCCGCCATGTGCCGCTGGACGGACGGGTTGATCACGCTGACACTGGACGAAGTCAGGGAAATACCGCTGGAGGACGTCTGCTCCGAGTTGGATATCAACGACGAGTTGCGCACCATGGTTGTTCTCAGGCTCCGGGGCGATATCGGCGGGGAGATGATACTGACGTTCGACGAGAAAAACGGCCGACAACTGGCCGCCTCTCTGCTAGGGCAACCGACCAGTGAAGATTCCCGTTGGAACGACCTGGAAAAATCGGCGCTTACCGAAACCGGAAACATACTCGGCTGCGCATACATAAATGCCATCACACGGTTGATCGACCAGGAACTGATCCCCTCGGCGCCGTACTTCATACAAGACTACGGCGCCAGCGTGCTCCAGCAGGCACTGATTGCCCAGGCAATCACCTGCGATGAGGTCCTGGTGTGTCGGACCGGGTTCCACCGCGAAGGCGAGGAACTCAACTGGCGCGTGTTGTTCGTGCCTACCGAAGCAATGCGCAAGGCTATGGAAGCCACCATGCACTTCTCCACTGGAATTTGCAACCGTTAATTGTCAAGGCAACCGGATACGCGGAACTGAACAATGACAGCCACCATTGTTGAAACCGGAAGCAAGTCGGTCGGTATGGGACAGATCGTCCTGGGCCGACAGCCGGGGCGCCTTACTGCGATCCTGGGGTCGTGTGTCGGGGTGACCTTTTATCACGAACGGCTGCAACTTGGCGTTCTTGGTCACGTCGTACTGCCGACCAGCAACGGCCAAGGCGCCAAGCCCGGCAAATTCGCCGATATCGCAATCCCACATATGCTTGAACTGCTCAAACAGCACGGAATCGGGCCGGGGGAACTGGATGCAAAAATTACCGGAGGCGCCTGCATGTTCGGCCCGGACGGACCGATGCAAATCGGAGATGCAAACGTCAAGGCAATCGTGGAGGCGCTGAAGACGGCCGAGGTTCCAATCGCAGGAAAAGATACCGGCGGAAGCACCGGCCGACGGATATCGTTCGATTGCACAACCGGGCTGCTGCTGATCGACACCGTCGGCAACCCATCGAGAACGTTGTAGGGGCTAGGGGGGCTAGGGGCAATACCGTTGAATTAGTGATAATATCAAGGGAAACACAGTGGCACCGGCGTCTCGCCGGTGGCACACAAGTATAGGCGTTACCACGAGTTACGTCACACCGGCGAGACGCCGGTGCCACTGTGTTGCTGTCAATGTCTGTCCTTAATTCAACGGTATTGGGGCCAGGGGTCAGGGGCCAGGGACCAGGATTGTGTTTCCAACCGTATCAGATGATGCACGGAAATTCTAAATTATGAACTATGAATCACAATCCCTAATCCCCAATTCCTAATCCCTAGCCCCTGGCCCCTAGCCCCTGATAGTCAATTCCACCACCACTTGTCGTTCCCGTCGCCGGCGGCCTTGGCGCGCGCTGCCGCCGGGGCGTCGCTTTGTTGTACCACATCGGCGATCACCCAAGAGTTCACCAGCACCCCACCCGATGCGCTGATTACCCAGTTATGCCCTTTCTTCATCACACTGGCCTGTGTCCTGATCTGCTTGGGCGCGTGGAATTCCGCGGTTTTTACCTCGGCCGGATCAAGCAGCAACGGCATGCTGTAGCCGGCCTTTTCGGTAAGCCGTTCCTTGACGATCAGAGCACCGACGACGGCCAATTCCATGCAGTTTCGCATCTGGCCGAAGATCGGGTCGGCCACTGCAAGCTGCGAGAATTTTTCGGTCATGTTGTCGGCCCATTTTTGCGCGATCGGGTTGGCCTTGCCCGTGTGCCGGCGGTCGCCGATAGCTGTGAGGAAATCTTCTTCGGTCAGGGTCTTAACTCCTGCGTCGCGCAGCTCCCAGGCCAGTCCGTCTTGGCTCTTAAGTATCGGCTGATAGTTCGGTTCCAGCCACCATCGCGGCAGCATGTTGCTCATACCCCGACCGCCGGCGGTCATCATCGACAGGAAACTCGGAAGCCCCGGCACGGGCGACGGCTCGAAGTTCATCGCTATCCGCTTCATCCGATAATCGGCGGCGACCAACACGCGGGCGAAATGGCTGCTTGCCGGAACGCCTGTGATAGATACCTGCTGCATCCCCAGCGCGTTTTCGATGCCGGCGACCGTCCGCTTTGGATTGCCCATGGTGCGCAGCTTGCTAACGCGAGTGCGCAGCCGGGTCAATCCTTCTTTGGTCGGGTCGATCGAGCAACCGATCCCTCCGTATGCGGCCTGCCCGGCCGTACGCAGCGCCACCAACAGATCGTCCAGCAGCATCACGGGCCGGCCGGTCGTTGTGCCCACAATGTTGCCCCGGTCGTCCACCTTCCATCCTTCGGCCGGACCGACCAGCACGATGTCGCGTTGTTCGGGATACACGAACACGTATTGAATCTGTTGCAAGCCGGCCAGGTACTTGATTCCGTCGGGCAGTTCCTTGCCGGTTTTCGTACACTCTTCAATGGCAGATTCCAATTTTCTGAGCGAAACCTTACGCAACGGAACCGCGCCGAGAAGTTCAGCGGGAATCTCCTCAAGCGACGCGGTGCGAATTCGGCTCAGACGGCCCAGATCGTCCACTCGAGCGCTTTCCAGCACGCCGTCGGCGTTGATGGATATACCGCCAACCGAGCGGCCCCGCTCAACGATCTGAGCATTTGATTCGGAACTGGATGCGACGAAAACCACAAGCACAATCAGTGGAAGCGCCATCCGCCATGTAGTGTAAGAGATAGTTGGGATGAACGTTCGCATGAGAATTCTCCTCGTAGTGGCATGGTATGGTGCATACCGTGGATGTAGGGCGAAAAACCTTGCACAATGGTATAGAATAATTCAACAGGTGGGAAATTGCAAGCAAATGCCATCAATACCCCCCTCGTGACGGGTGACGTAGCAAAAGTGACCGGCTTGCGGAAGTGGCCTCTGACAGGGTAAGCTAGAAAAAGGCGGAAAGGGTGAGGATGTCCATTTAGGGACGGTCGAAAAATAAACTGTGGGAGGCGACTCTGTCGGCGACAGCGAACTGCTGCACGTTTGTCGCCGTCGGAGACGCCTCCCACAAGAAAACCGACAGTTATTTATCGGCCGCCCCTTAGCCGCCGTGCTTGCACGACGCGTCTGCTTTATGCCGGGATAACCCCGGCAACTCGCTGCCGGCACGCCGGGGAAGCACGCCGCGTAGACGCGGCGGCTAAACTTTTCCAATTCCTAATCCCTAATCCCTTGTCTATCGTGTTGCAACTCGCTTATCTTGTCATACGCGAAGGGTCGAAGTGGAGCGACGTATTCCGGTTGGTGCCGGGACAGTCGATCACTATCGGCCGTGCGCAAACCAACCAGATCGTCATCAAGGACGAACGGTGCAGCCGCACACACGTCGAGGTCTTCATGTCGACCGGACAGTGGACGCTGCGGGATCTCGACAGTCGCAACGGCACATTGGTCGGCGACCAATTGGTAAAGGGCGATTGGGTGCTGCGGCCGGGTGACGTGATCCGTATCGGGCGTTCGCAGCTTGTGTTCGTACATCGGCTGGCCGAGGCGTTTTCCGATTCCAGCACGATAATTCACCGTGAAGAAATCGTTTGGGAGAAGCGGAAACCCTCCCGAGGGGACGATAGCGCGGACGTTTTGGCTGCGTACGAGCCGGCCACGATCACACACCGCCGCGGCCAGACGAAGTTTCTCAAGCCGGGCGAGGAGGAAGCAGACGGCATCTCTAAGACCGGTCGCGCCGCCGCTAAGCTATGCCGAATGGCATTCGAGTTGGCCAAAGCAGCAAACGTCGCAGCCATGGCCGACCTGGCGCTGGGCGGACTGCTGGACGGCACAATGACAGACGCCGCCGCACTGCTGCTGCTACCGCGAAATTTTAAGGGAACGCCCACAGGCGACGATCTGGAAGTAATCGCATCGCTTAGCGCCTCGAAGCGGCGATACCATCGCGTCTCCAGTATGTTGGCCTCCACCGTTATGCGCGAAGGCGAGGCGGTGCTCGCCAGGAACGTCATGGGAGACAGCACGCTGGGTAGCAGAGATAGCGCAGGAGAAATCTACACGACAAGCGTCGTTTGCGCACCGGTCCGACACGGTCGTAACGTGTTCGGGCTGGTCCATCTCTATTCGAGCGATGAGAACCGGGTGCCCGATCCCGACGACTTGGAATTCACGCTGGCTGTGGCCGATACCGTCGCCGTGGCGCTGGTCAATCTGAACCGCCGGCAGGAACTGGCCGAGAATCTTACCAAGGTCCGCACCGAGAATATCCAGCTCCGCGAACGGCTCGGGGTGCGCAGCGAACTGATCGGTAAAAGCGAGGCCATAAAACAGGTTACCGAGGAAATCGGACGTGCAGCAGCGGCTAATTCCACCGTGCTCATACGCGGCGAAAGCGGTGTCGGCAAGGAACTGGTCGCACGGGCGGTTCACTACAACAGCACCAGGCGGGAAAACGTGTTCGTCTGTCTGAACTGCGCCGCACTGGCCGAAACTCTGCTGGCCAGCGAGTTGTTCGGGCACGAGCGCGGTGCATTCACCGGCGCTACGGAGCGGAAGCTCGGCAAGTTCGAGGCCGCCGACAAGGGAACGCTGATGCTCGACGAAATCGGCGAGATGAGCCAGAGCATCCAGGCGAAGTTCCTTCGAGTGCTCGAGGGGCATCCGTTCGAGCGGGTAGGCGGCAGCAAGCCGGTCAGCGCCGACGTGCGGGTGATCGCCGCTACGAACCGCGACCTCGAGAAAGACATCGCCGAGGGACGCTTCCGCCGCGATTTGTACTTCCGGCTGCGGGTGTTGGAGATCGTCGTTCCACCCCTGCGACAACGGCCCGAGGATATCGACGAGTTGGCCGATTACTTCCTGGAGAAATTCAATGCGGAAACCGGCCGGAGAATCCGCGGATTCACACCCGCCGCAAAGGAGCTGTTGTTCAACTACCGGTGGCCCGGCAACGTCCGAGAACTGAAAAACGTAATAGAGCGTGCGGTAGTGCTTTGCCGCGGCCTGGAAATCGACCAGGAAGACCTGCTGCTGACGAAGATATCGACCGTCGGAGAGGGCGATGAACAGGAGCCGACCGAAGGCGGCCGGTTCATGCCCTCCTCATTATCTGACATCGAACGTCGCCACATTCGGGCGACATTACACCACACCGGCTGGAACAAAAGCCGCGCGGCTGGAATACTCGGCATCGAGCGCTCCACACTCGATCGGAAAATCCGCCGCTACAATCTGGCCGACGAGGCGCCTCGGCACTAAAGTGGTCGGTTATCAAAGTCTTTCGGCCTTCTCCGCCTCGTCCATAGTCAGCCCGACGCTGATGAACTTCTCGACTGAATCGACGCTCTGGCCGCCTACCAGCTTCCAACGCTTCCAACCGCTGCGGGTCTTGCGAAACATGACCAATTGAGGGATAGGCCCGCCGCCGGTGAGTTTCCGGGCCAGCTTCGATTCGTGGTCTGCGTTTACCACGGCGAACGCCACCTTCTTAAGCAGGCCGTTCTTGCGAACCTGCGGTATGGTTTGTTTCTTCATGGTCCGGCACGGACCGCACCAGTCGGCGCCGATCATTACGACCATCGGTCGTCCGGTCTCGACGGTCGCACGATGTGCATCGGCGTAACTCTCTGCGCCACTCTCTGTACCGGCGGCTGCAAGCGATACATGTAAAACGGCGGCGAGCGTCAGGGCTGTCATAGGGAATCTCCTTGTTCAAACAGGTGGTAAACTTGGTGAGGGGGTATGAAGCAGCCGGTCGTGGCTGCCTTTCCACGGCGGGAAAGAATGCGGGTAGTCTACCATCGAAAAGTGATAGTGCAATGGGGGTGGAAGAAGGGGACTGGGGACTAGTGCTATGTCATGATTAAAAATTCGGGTGCCATGCCCACGCAAGCGTGGGCATGTTGATCGAGGTTTTAGGCATGTCCACGCAAGCGTGGACATGGCACCCAACCCGTAATTTTAGGTTTGACAAAGCACTAGGGGCTAGAAGGTTGTTTAATAAAACGTAACCGTTCACGGGGTATGTTCTTCATTATCAGTTGTAGGCTGGGTCGAGCGTAGCGAGGCCCACCTTTTTGTGGATTTTGCTGTTGACCATGTAGAAGGTGGGCCTCGCTACGCTCGACCCAGCCTACAATCCCCACATCCCGTGAACGGTTACAATAAAACGTCACTTACTTTTCGGGAGACCTTCACATGCTGTGCAAACGTGTGTTTATGATCGTTTTAATAATGTCTTTACCGCTGATTGCCGTCGTTGATGTTTCGCCGGGTCAGGAGGCGTCTGCCGCGCCCGATCCGGTACTTGTGACATTGGACGCTCGGGTAAGCCAGTTCCTGGAGGGCGTCTCGCTGGGGCAGGTCAAGTCGGCCTACCAGGAACTACTCGCCGGCAGCCAACTGCTGAAGCAAACCGACTCCATAAAAAAGCTCGTCGAGAAGACCAACCGGTTGGAAAAACACTACGGCCGATACCGAGAGTTCGAGCAGATCGCCGCAAAACGAATCGGCAACGACCTGGTGCTGCTGAAATATCTGTATAAGTGCGAGAATTTTCCGGTCGCGTGGTGCTTCGCCTTCTATCGGACGCCTACGTCGGCAACAACGACGGCCACGGCGACGGCCAAAGACGACACATGGCGGGCAATTATGGTCCGGTTCGACACGAAGTTGGAGATGCTATGTCACCAGCCATAAAGCCGCGACCGGTGGTCTCGCCACAATACTGCTAAGCCGCAAGCGGCATTGGCGCGACCACCGCAAAGCGGCTTTATGTGTTCTAATGCAGCAGCGGCAGCGGCTGAATCGCCTGGCTCTGCGGTAGTCGGGACGATACCGGTGCAGACGTGGTCGGATTCCAATGCTGAACGACCGGTGGCATCGGCGCCATGGCCGGACTGAACGAACCCCCGCCGGTAAGCGTCGGCAACCGTTTTAGTGCATCGGCACGAATTCCCTCGGTGTTTTGCACGCCAAATCCATGGGACGCCTTGGCGGCGGCTTTTGGACGCTTTAGTGTCGGCAACTCCGGCGGCATTGGTGGCAACCTGAACTTCGTTATGCTCCGCTTGCTGCCAGTTGCGGTTCGATTGTGCTGCGTTGGAGGCGGTGTTGAAGATTGACGAACGTCCGGTTCCGGGCGCCGAGCGACATGGTTTGGAACAGAACGAACTGCTTTGTTCGTCGGCTGCTTAATCTGCGTTAGCTCACGTTTTGCATGGGCCAGCGACGGGTCCAATCGTCTTGCCAGGGCAAAGTGTTGCTCGGCCGCCTGCACCTGGCCCTTCTTTTCCAGCAAATACCCGAGGTTGTAATAGGCGACCGCCGCGTCGTGTACGGTACGCAGGTGATCGAATGCTTCCTTATTGCGTCCCATTTCGACCAGCACGGTGGCGATGTTGTTTCGATACTTGGGGTTCTTCGGTTCCAGCCGGATTGCCCGACCTAGAACGACGACCGACTCGCCCAGTCGTCCGTGCCGGGCATGGAACAACGCTAAATTGTTGTATACCGATGTCTCGTCCGGGTGCAACTCGATCGCCCGGCGGTATAGTTTTTCCGCCTCGGCCGTCAGACCGAGTTGATCGTTAAGCCGTGCATACCCAAGCAGTGCACCAAGGTGCTCGGGCGTGATCCGCAGGGCCTTTTGGTATTGTTCGGCCGCCTCGGAATGTCTGCCGGCCTGCTCGTACATGTGCGCCACTGCCGTGTAAAGCTCGGCAGACGGCTTCCCTTCGGACGACAAGCCAATCGGGTCGTCGGCCGGCTTGGTCGGAACCTTCGGGGTCACCATCTGGGTGAACTTGCCCATGCCTTCCTTGACCGAAGAGCTGAACTTCTCGAAGATCGATGCCTTGCCGCTGCCGGAGATCATTCGATGGGGCACGGCTGCCGACGGATACGACTGTGCAGCAGACGGCCGTGTAACAACTGCGCACACGCCGATCCACCCGATCAGCACAAATAACCACGGCTTCAGCAACATCTTTACCACAAACACGCCTCCATGCTCAATCTAGTGATCGACGCTGGACAGGTCGGCCCTACACACGAACTTAACGATCAGGCAAGATTTAATGATTCTGGCAATTGCGGGGGTTGCCAGAAGTGTATCGCAGGGAACTTGGAGCAACTGGGGAATTGTTGGTTTTATAAAGCTGCGACCGGTGGTCGCGCATTACATTGCTAAGCCGCAAGCGGCATTGGCGCGACCACCGGTCGCGGCTTTGTAACCAAAATCACTCACCTGTATCGTTCTGTGGCTTCGGTAGTCGTGGATCGGGCGTTGTGGCCTCGAACTTGCGATTGATCAGGTCCACCTCCGCAGCCGGCCAGCCTCGAGCCGGAACGCCGGTCTCCAACACCAGCGGCGGTCGGTCTTCTCCGTTGCTGAGCTTGGCGGCAAGCTTCTGGGTGTTATCGACCCTCTCGGCGGTCAACTTGGCTTCCTCGGCTTTGTGAACGTAGATGATACGTCGTTCGGCGGGCGCTTCAGTCAGAACCCACCGAACCTTACGCCTTCCGGCCTCGGTCAATTCACCGGTGCCCTCAACGAAATGGTGGTCTGCCAGCATGTTCTGGATACGCCATCCGTTGTTGACCATCAAGGCCAGCGGTGCGCGGACGTCGTGGCGGTCGGGACAGACGAACGGTTCCGGCCAGCAATGGCGGCGTTTGGTGTCTCGGACTATCGAGCGCCAAACGTCACCAAGCCAATTTGCTTTCGCCGGTACGACGAATGCAAAACAAACAAGGGTCAAAACGGTGATTTTAACAAACCGGGCTGTCATATTTGAAGTTCTCTTAACGAATAGGTGCGATTGTACGGCGAGCTGCGGGAACAAGCCCACACGCCGGGATAAACCCGGCGGCTCGCTGTTGACACAGCAATAACCCTGAGTCTTTATCGGCACTGATGGCGACGGTTATATGGAAAGTTCGGGAGAATTCGTGCGGTGACTGCGAAGCCGCAAGCGACTTTCCCTCACCCACCACCCATCTTGGGGAACAATTCTCGAATCATCGTGATGGCGGCCGGTCCGACCAACACGACGAAGATTCCAGGGAAGATGAACAGGACTAGCGGGAAGATGAGTTTTACGGCGGTTTTGGCGGCCCTTTCCTCGGCCAGTTGACTACGTCGGGTACGCATCGAGTCGCTCTGTACACGCAGCGCCTGGGCAATGCTGGACCCGAACTTATCGGCCTGGATGAGCACTCCGGCAAGGCTTCTCAGATCGGACACACCGGTTCTCATGCCCAACTCGTGCAGTGCTTCAGCCCTGGTGCGCCCCATCTGTAGTTGGAAGTTCGCCAACGCGAACTCCTCGGCCAGGATGCGGTATGTCTTCTTCATCTCGTCGGCGACCTTGCGCATGGCCTGGTCGAGTCCCAATCCGGCCTCCACACAAACGACCATCAGGTCCAGTGCGTCGGGCAGCGCCAGAAATATGGCCTGTTTGCGGCTTCTTCCGATCAGCCAGACGACGATATCGGGCATGTAAAATAACAATCCGGCCAGACCGATGGAATACACGAGCGATTTTTGGTTGACACCTTCAATCGAGAGGATAATCCCACCGCCGAGGAACAATCCGGCAACCAATCCGGCGAATTTCAGCCCGAGGAATATGCTCCCGGCCATCTCGCCGCGGAACCCGGCCACGGCCAACTTCAGCTTCAGCTTGCTCAGTTCCAGATCGCTTTTTGGTTGCAGCGGCCTGGCCAAGGTTGGCGTGGCCTTTTCGAGCATCTTGGTCATCGTGTCGGACTTTTTCAGTGCCGACTCTTCTATCCTGGCCTGCCTAGCGGCCGGGTTTTTCAACTCGTCGAGCCGTTCCACCGCGCGAGGCTTGCCGGCGGCCACCCGATCCAACGCCCACCATGCCAATGCGGCAAAGGCGCCGAATACGGCCAGCGGCACAAGCGTCTCGAAATTGATTAAGGAGTTCATTACACTTTAATATTCACAATTTGTCGTATCACCAATGCACCGAGTATCTGCATGACCACCGCTACGGCGAGCATCTTGGTGCCCATCGGGTCGGTAAACAACACCATGATGTAATCCGGGTTGAGCTGGTAGACGGCCAGGAACAGCACAAACGGCAGCGCCAACAGCACGATTCCCGACAGTCGTCCTTCGCCGGTCAATGCTTGGACCTGACCCCATATTCGGAACCGGTCGCGGATCAGGCTGCCGATTTTATCGAGGATTTCCGCCAGGTCGCCGCCGGTCTGGCGTTGAAGGATAAGTGCGGTAACAAAAAACTTCAGGTCGAGGTTGGGAATCCGCTCGGTCATTGCATCAAGAGTTTCCTCCATCGGGATTCCGAGGTTCTGTTCCTCGAACACACGGCCGAACTCTTTGCCGATCGGAGCGCTCATCTCGGATGAGACCATGCTGAACCCGAAATTGAGACTTTGGCCGGCTCTGAGCGATCGGGACATCATCTCCAGCGCGTCGGGCAGTTGCTCGGCAAAGTGCTTTAGCCGTCGCTTCCGACGGAACAACAACCACATCAGCGGTACGGCGCCGAGGAATAAACCGACCACAGGCATAAGTGCCGGGTGAAGCCCCAGCGCCGCTCCCATGCCGACACCGACGATCGCCAGGACGACCGAGATTAACACCAACTTGGTGATCGTCAAGGAGGTATCGGCCTGCTCGAACAACAGGTTGATGTTCCCGAATCGTTCGAAGAACGTCTCGAAAAAACCCGGCATCTTGTCGAGCGGTTGTGCCAACACACCGGCGCCGTCCGCCAGTCCTTCCTTGGCGGCTTTGGGCGTGTTGGCTCCGGTGATCAGGTCGAGCCTTTCTTCGATCTTATCGGACGGCTTTTCTCGAGCGACCATCGCCAGCCCGCCGACCAACGCGGCGACCCCGACAAACGCGGCGATCGAAATAACCAGGATGCTCATACCCATGTCCACGGCTCAATCCTCCAACATAACCCGCTCGCGGAACGCACTTGAAGGCAATCGTATGCCCGCAGACTCAAGGCGGCTCATGAACACCGGCCGGATGCCGGTAGATAGGAACTTGCCGTACGCCCGACCGTTCTCGTCGATGCCTTCTTTCTCGTACCTGTAGATATCTTGCATAACAACGGTGTCCTGCTCCATGCCGACGATTTCGGTGATGTACGTAATTTTTCGCGGCCCGCCCTGCAACCGGCTTGTTTGTACGACCATGTCTATTGCGCTGGCGACCTGGGTGCGCATAGCCTTAAGCGGCAGCTCGAACCCGGCCATCATAATCATCGTCTCCATACGGGCCAGCGCGTCGCGCGGTGCGTTGGCGTGGATGGTCGTAAGCGAACCTTCATGGCCGGTGTTCATCGCCTGGAGCATGTCGAGTGTTTCCGGTCCGCGGCACTCGCCGATCAGTATCCGATCCGGCCGCATGCGCAAAGCGTTTCGGACCAGGTCCGTAGCGGTGATTGCTCCCTTGCCCTCGATATTCGCCGGCCGGGTCTCCAGCCGGACCACGTGGTCCTGCTGAAGCTGCAATTCGGCGGCGTCCTCGATCGTTACGATCCGGTCGGTGTTCGGAATAAAGCTCGACAGCGTGTTCAGCAACGTCGTCTTACCGGAACCGGTGCCGCCGGAGATAACGATGTTCAGCCGGGCCTTGATCGCACCCTCCAGCAGCATGACCATCTCGGGTGTAAACGCCTTGAAGTTCAACAGGTCTTCCAGCTTAAGCGGATTGGTGCCGAAACGCCGGATGGAAACACACGCACCGTCCAACGCCAGCGGCGGTATGATGGCGTTAAAACGCGAACCGTCCGACATCCGCGCATCGACCATCGGGCAGGTCTCGTCCACGCGCCGACCGACCTTCGAAATGATCCGGTCGATAATCTGCAGCAGGTGGTCGTTGTCGCGGAACACCACGCTGGTCTTCTCGACCTTCCCGCGTCGCTCGACGTAGATGTGCTTCGGCCCGTTGATCAGAATATCGCTGATCGTAGGGTCCTTAAGCAGTATCTCCAGCGGCCCCAGGCCAAAGGTCTCGTCGAGTACCTCGTTGACGAGCCGCTCGCGCTCGCTTCGGTTAAGCAGCGTGTCTTCGCTGTCGCAGAGGTGCTCGACGACCAGGCGAATCTCGCGGCGCAGCGTGTCGCCTTCCAACTCGCCCACCCGCGTCAAATCAAGCTTGTCGACGAGCTTGCCGTGGATGCGCTGCTTGAGTTTCTCGAAGTCGTTATCCTTCGAGTCGGTCTTGCGGAAAGGAGCGTATGTCTTTGCCATGGGAGTATATTTCTCCAAAGTACCCTGGAAAGCATAGCTTACGGATATAGCGGAATAGCGGAATTGAGAATTGGAGAACTTCCGGCCGGTTGTAGCGATCACAACGATGCAGAGTGCAAACGTGTAGCGGACTGGCTCGCCCGGCGCGTATGTGGCGAGGGGGTGGCAATTCATTGCCACCTTGGCCCTTGCCAAATCGACCCACGGAAGAAACAATACTGTATAGGAAGGGTATCTTATGACCGACAGTATTTTGTCGAAGCACGGCATTCCTTACCCGAAGAATTAAAACGTTGGAGCGGAGACCCCAATTATGGCCTTAACAGATGTTCAAAATTACGTCAATTTGATACCGGCGGTAAAACATTCACCACAAGGTTACCTTTGGTCGTCATACGATGCCGAAGCGGATACGCTTTATATCAGCTTCAAAAAGCCCAGCTACGCCACCGATAGCGAACTGGTCGATGACGATGTGATTGTTCGCTATGAAGGAGAGGAGGTCGTGGGAATGACCATCCTCCACGCCAGCAAGCGTTGACGGTTGTTATTCATTTAGCCCGGGCCAACTCGTCGGTGAGGCATCCGATCGCCTTTTGCAATTGTCGATCGACGAACGATGCGGTTTCCAGCTCGTCGGTTTCCTGATGCGTTTCACGCACGATGTCTCGCCGGCGGCGGTCGTTGATCAGCTTGAGCATCTCGTCGTCGCCCAGCCTGATGCGGAAGCCCTCGTCGGGCACAACGCCCCACTGGTCGGTGTCCTTTGCGTTCGGCCAGCGGTGGATGTTCTTACCGTTAGGCCGACGATAACCGGCGGTTGTCAGTTTCAGTGCACTGCTGCCGCCTTCCAACTCGATCACGTTCTGCACGCTCCCTTTTCCCCAGGTCCTCTCGCCAATGACGACGGCTCGCTTGTGGTCCTGTAAAGCCGCCGAGACGATCTCGCTTGCACTGGCGCTGTAGCGGTTCACCAGTACGACTATGGGGAAGTCCTCGAACGTGCCCTCCTTTTGTGCGTCCCACGAGCGTTCCGGGCTGTTGCGCCCCTTGGTGCTGACGATCCGCCCTTGCGAGATAAACAGGTCGCTCACTTCGATGGCCGAGCTGAGCAACCCGCCGGGATTGAACCGCAAATCGAGAACCAGACCCCGAATATCCTCCTTTTTCAACCGTTCGAGCACCTTTCTGATCTCTCCGGCGGTGTCGCGGCTGAAGCCTATCACGCGGATGTAACCGATGTGTTCTTCCGGCATGAGCACGAAGTCCCAGGTGTCGTCGTCCTTGCGACAGTCGCCCAGCACGGTATCGACGTGGATGTTTTCACGGACAATCTCGACCTCGACCTTCTCGGTGGTGGCCGGATGGATAACCGTCAAGCTGACCTTCGTACCAACCTCTCCCTTCAACCGACGGACGGCCTCGTCTATCGAAATACCGTCGGTCCCCTTGCCGTCGATCTCGACGATCCGGTCGCCGGCGATCAACCCTGCGCGGTAGGCGGGCGTGCCGACCAAGGGACTAATCACAGTCAGCTTCCCATCGTCCACTGATATCTGGATGCCTATCCCGCCGAACTCACTATCGACGGTGCTGCGGAACAGCGAGATTTCCTCCGGGCTGATGTAGGTGGAGTATGGATCGAGCCGGCCGAGCACGCCTTCGATTGCCGCCTCGATCAACTCTCGGCGGTCAACATCCTTCACGTAGTTCCGCTCTACCTGGTCCATGGTGTCGACCAGGATTTTGTACAGTTCGTAATAGTCTTCTTTAGGTAAAGCGGTCGGTTCGGCCGGTTCGGTCGGCGCGCCGACAGCCACACCGACACACAGCAACAACACAAATGTCATTAAATGAATATGTCTGGGCATGGATATTCCTTTGTGGTTGAAACACCGCCGGTTCAAGTATATGGAACCATATCGGTCCGGGCAAGTGAACTTAAACACACCGCAACAGGGGGGGCTGCAACCGATACCCGTAGCGGTCGAGCTTATCGGTAATGTATAATGGTATCGGCTAGCCCGTTTAGCGGTCGCCGGTACGGCGACCTTTGCCTGTAACGCCCGAAGAGTCGTCAAATATGGAAAAATCGTTAGATGTGAAACTCGCCCGGATTCTGGCCGACCGCTCCTGCAACGACTTTATCATCGCCGACGCGAAGGACGCCGATATGGCATTCGGCCTGTCGGCGCCTGGCCGATCTCCGGAACACCACGCCCAGGAAGCGCGATTCCGCACACTCGACGAGTATCGCCAACTGATGCGCGAGATCGTCAACCAGGGGCTTGTCGATATCATGCTGATCAGTGCAAGCTCCAGCGAGGTGCTCACAATCCAGGAGCGACTGTTCGACGGCAGCCACGTTACGCCCGCGGTCCGGGCCAACGACACCACCGACATCTGGCTGGCGGCCGGCACCGGGCACTACGGCCGGCAGCCTTCCCGACCGTTCAGCACGGCTACCATCGATCAGATCATGTGCGGCAGGTCGGAATGCGGCACGGATGAACGACGCCTGGGCGCCGACCTGGGACTGTATTCGGTTACGTTCAACAACGATGTAACGTTGGACCACGCCACGCTGGAGGCGTACAAGGCGTTTCGTCTGGAGGCCGAGGCCAAAGGTTTCCGTCACTTCCTCGAAGTCTTCGACCCGAACGCCTCCGGTGAGAATCACCCGGATGACCTTCCGCGTTTTATCAGCGACCATATCGTCCGGGCGTTGGCCGGGGTGCCCAGCCGCGGCCGGCCGCTGTTCCTGAAGATCGTCTAGCGCGGCCCGGCCGCCATGGAAGCGCTGGTCCGCTACGACGAATCGCTTGTGGTCGGCATCCTGGGCGGCTCGTCGGGCACTACCTTCGACGCATTCCACATGCTATGGGAGGCCAAAAAATACGGCGCCCGGGCGGCGCTGTACGGCCGAAAAATTAACCACTCAGAGCACCAGCTTACGTTCGTAAAATACCTCCGCGCAATCGCCGACGGCGAGATCGGACCCGAAGAAGCAGTTCGGGCGTATCACGGCGACTTGCAAAAACTTGGTATCCGTCTGTACCGCTCGCTTCAAAACGACTTGCAACAGACCGACATTGCCTCAGCCTACAGCGGCTCAGGTTCTACCAAACGTGTTACCGGCGCCCCGGCCGCCGAACCCGACTTCAGCAAAATGTCACAGGCCGAAAAAGTGCAGTGGAACCTCGACCGCTGGAAACGGATACTAGGGTAAACTACATACATTCCGCACGCCCAACGCCAATATAATCCACATTGCGGCAATCGCCTCTTTCGAGTCGATCTTCGACGCGCCGCGCTGCCGGTCGATGAATACGATCGGCGACTCGCCGAATCGCCCACCGAGCCGCTTCAACAGCCAGAGCACCTCCTCCTGGAAGGAATAGCCCCGGCTGCGGACGGCGTCCATGTTCAGCTTCGCCAGTAGTTCGGTGCGATAACACCTGAACCCGCCGCTGCAATCTTTCGGTTTCAGTCCCAGCAGCCATCGGGCGTAGACGTTCACCGCCCGGCTCATAAGCTGCCGCCGCCAGGGCCAGCCTTCCACACCGCCGCCGGGTACGTAGCGCGAGCCTAGCATCACGTCGACCGGCCGGCCGCCGTCCGGTTCCATGCCGTCGAGCAGATCCGGAAGATACTTCGGCTGATGGCTGAAGTCGGCGTCCATGTTGAGCATGTACTTGTATCCGTGCTCGATGGTGTACTTCATGCCGGCGATGATGGCAGTGCCAAGCCCCAGCTTTCCACTGCGGTGCAAGCAGTGTACGCGAGAGTCTTCTGCGCCTTTCTTATCGCACCAATCGCCGGTGCCGTCCGGCGAGTTGTCGTCGATTACCAGCAGATCGGCCTGCGGTGCGAAACGGAAAATCTGCTCGACCAGTTCCGGCAAATTCTCCGTCTCGTTATACGTGGCCACGGTTATCAGTGTCTTCTCGGCGTTTGACATCGGCGGCGGACCTTTTTACGGCACTATATGGTATTTAGCCCCGGGTGAATACACACCCTCATGGTATTGATAACGCAAGAAATCCGCTTGCCTCCCTATTTCTGGGGGGATTGACAAACGACTTCAGAAATGCTAAGGATAAAACTCTGTAATGTGGGTGAGTGTCCTATTCTATTGCGGTCATTGGCTTCTTTTCCAGGGGGTAAAAATCATGGCAAGTACATTGGGTATTCGATTGTCGCGGTGCGCAAGCGCTGCACTGGCGGTTGTAGCGGTGTGCTGCGGGGGCGCGACGGCCCAAGCCGACGAAGTTGTTATCACGGCCGACGCCGACGTCTATCTGGACAGGGGCCATCAGACAACCAATCAACGGTAATGAACTCTATGCCACGGGGTGGAACTCCGGTGGTTCCAACCGGTATCAGAGCAGCCTGCTTTATTTCGATCTCAGCATCCTGCATCCGCACGCCTGGGTCGGCTGGGCGGAGGTCTCGTTGCGTACAAGAGTGAATGTCAACTTGACGGGCGGCGATTCCGTCGACATCGGCCTTTACAAAGTTAGATCGGGGAGGGATTGGCTCAAAAACGAAGCCACATGGAGACGCTACCGACATCCGTACACCAGCTACCCCTGGGGGATGCCCGGCTGCGAGAGCGCGTATTCCGACCGGTACGGTCTCTCCGATGCAACGCTTACGTTCGACAGCAGTTCGCCGTCGGGGCGACACACTTGGAGCAGTACTGAATTGCGCCACACCGTGTGGGATTGGCATCGCGGCGCGACGACCAACCGGGGTTGGCTGTTGCGGGTCAAGGACGTGACGGCCTCCTCTCCGTCGGGAGTCGGGTTCTTCGATCGTGAGAGCTTCTCCGTCAACTGTCCCCAGTTGACCGTGGACTACGGTATCGAACCGATCTACTGGACCGGGGACGCCAGCGAGTATTGGGACACCACCTCGGTCAACTGGGAGTGGGAAACCGAGGAACCCCCCACCTATACCGCCGACACCACTTATTTCGATGGCCCCAACGGCGACGACGTGATTTTCTCGGGAGAGGTGTTCAACTCGTCCATCTCGATCGTCGGCAGCGTAGCGCCCAAGTCCATATTAGTCGACACTTACGCTAACTTCAGCTTCAGCGGTGACGAAATCACGGGCAGTTGCGACCTCACGAAATTGAATGACGGAACCCTGTGGCTGGAAGCCGCCAATAGCTACACGGGAGAGACCAATATCGAGGACGGCATGGTATACGTTGGAACCAACAATGCCTTGGGCAGAGCCGACAACTCGACAATGGCCACCAAAGTGTTCTCCGGCGCCACGCTCGCGTTCTACGCCAACACCGACGACATCAACTATTCGACACCGGAATGCCTTGTCGTGACCGGCCAGGGCCACGAGGGCATGGGGGTGCTGCAAAACATAGACGGAAATAATCGGTTCGCCGGGCAGGTCTGGCTGTACCAGGAAGATTGTTCGATCAACTGCGAACACGGCACACGGCTCACCCTGACAGGCCAGGTCACCTACGATGAGCGGCTCATCAAAGACGGCGGCGGCACACTGGAACTCACCTCTTCGGACAACGACTATACCGGCGGCACGCTGATCAACGACGGTACACTGCTGGCCAACAACAGCAGTGGATCGGCCACCGGCCTCGGCTCGGTCACCGTGGCCAACGGCGGCACACTGGGCGGCGAAGGCTTCATCTGCACATACGTCCTGGTCAAGAACGGCGGCCGGCTGGCCCCGGGAAACGGTATCGGATCGCTCGCGTTGGGATGCCTCGATTTGATCGACGGTGCGCATTTGCTGTTCGAACTCGATACACCGGACATCGTAGACCCGGAGGTCAACGATATAGTGAACGTTTTCGGTGCCCTGACGCTCAACGGCGTCCTGGACGTGACTGCGCAGAGCGGCTTTGGTCTCGGCACGTATACGCTGATTACCTGCGGGAGCTTCACTGATTATGGACTCCGACTGGGCGACATGCCCGACGGGTTCAATTACGAGATCGACACGTCGGAGCCGGACAAGGTCAAGCTCTTGGTGCTCGTGCCGGAGCCGTCCAGCCTGGTGCTGCTGGCCGCAAGTCTCCTGGCCCTGGCAATGTTGCCGGCCGTCCAATTCGCCCGTGTCTTCCAGACATATATTGCGTAACTAGACGGCCAATGAATCGACTGCCGAAGTATTGATAACACCTCATCATTAGATTATAATACTTGGTTTGCCTTGCACAAACCAACTTCTAATGATCTGTCGTCTACACCCTATCCCACCGGCTGAGAGTTCCACCGCTTACGGCAGGCCGTTCTGGCTGGCATACGTGGCGAACACGCTGGTGATGGTGGCCGTTGCGCTGCTGTTCCGCTACGCCGATTTCATCACGCTGTTGGGCGGAACAAAGCTTAATCTCGGTTGGATAGTCGGGGTGGGCATGGTCGGCAGCCTGGCGATGCGGCTGCTGCTGGGCGTAAGCATCGATCACTACGGGCCGCGAGTGGTTTGGGTCGGCTCGGTGGCGCTGTTCGCCGTGTGTTGTTTTGCCCATCTTGGCATTACAAGCTGCCATGGTCCGGCGATCTACGCAGTGCGAATCGTCCTTTGCTGTGCAATCGCCGGTATCTTCGGCGCCTCGATGACGTTTATCTCCGGCCGGGCTTCCGTTGCCCGAATGGCGGAGATGATCGGCATGTTGGGGACAAGCGGGTTTATCGGCATGGTGCTGGGCACCCAGTTGGGCGACTTCCTGATGGGAACCGCCGAAATCGAGTATCGGCAAGTGTCATGGATGTTCACGATCGCCGGACTGTTGGGGACATGCTCCATGTTGTTCGCTTTTCTGGCTACCTTGGACCATCGGCACCCGGCCCCATCGACGGTGCGTCCGCCGCTTATTGCCTTGCTGCGGCGTTACCATCCGGGCATGGTGCTGCTGGTGGGCGTGGCGATGGGGATCGGGCTTGGGCTGCCGACCGTGTTCCTGCGGACGTATGCAGCCGAACTGAACATCACCAGGATCAGCCTGTTCTTCAGCGTTTACGCACCCACGGCCATCCTGACGCGAGTCCTCACGCGCCGGCTGCCCGAACGGCTCGGCAACACGCCGATGATCCTGTTCGGGCTTGGCGGACAGGCTATAGGTCTGCTGTTGTTCCTGCTGGTGCACACCGAGTGGCAATTGGTGCTGCCGGGCGTCGCCTACGGCGTCTCGCACGCGGTGTTGTTCCCTTCGGTGGTTGCCGCCGGGAGCAGTGTATTTCCAGAGGGACATCGGGGGCTGGCAACCACGCTTATGCTGGGCACCTGGGACGTCGGACTGCTGGTCGGGGCGCCGATGGCCGGTCTTATTGTGCACTACAGCGGTCAACTCGGATTGCCGGCGTACCCGACGATGTTCGTCGCCATGGCCGGGGTGCTGGCGATGGTGGGCATAATGTACGGTGCAACTCGCCGTCGGAGCGAAATTCCTCATCCCGCCGTTCCGGCGCCTTACGAACGTCGGCTCCATTTAGCCGCCGAGCCTGCTCGGCGCATCGACAGCAAGCCGCCGGGTTCATCCCGGCGCGAAGACGCGCCGTGCAAGCACGGCGGCTAAACGACCCCAATCCCCAATCTCTGTTATTGCATCCTTCCCCCAAGTCGATATAATAGCCGGCGATCGGATATCAAAGAATTTTGGGCATTTTTGAGAGGATTCCTGCCATGTTGGATGAAAACGGCGGCAAGTTAAAGACCATCGCCTGGTCGGAAATCTGCCCCTGGTTGGCGATCTTTCGGACGTTTCGGCTGGCGATTTGCTTTCGCATTCTACTGCTGGCGGCCGTGGCCGTCTTGTTGACAGTGCTTGTGTGGGGAGTGCTGAATAAAGTATTCGCACCCGATCCCGACCAAACCGAGTTGGCCGGCCCATGTGCCGGGTTCTCCTGGAATGCCGTCACCGGTGCCGTACCCGATGAGCCTGGGCTGCCAGGCACAGGGCGATGCCCGGTCATCTCGCGACAATTTGGCGAGCCGGGCGTCGTCAGACAATATACCAACCCGCTGTTCGGTACATGGATTCAACTTTCACAACCTCTTTTGAGATGCTTTCATCCGAACGCCACTGGGTGGGACATTTTTTGCCTGCTGATCGGCGGGCTGGCCTCGCTGGCTGTTTGGGCATACTTCGGCGGAGCCATCACGCGGATTGCCGCCGTGCAGATTGCCTGCGGCGAGCGGGTATCGCTGGGCGATGCCATGCGATACGCATTTAGGAAGTGGCCGGCATACTTCGTCGCGCCGCTGGTCCCGCTGCTGGGCGTCGTGCTGTCTGCTGTACCGGTCTGGCTGGTTGGATTGCTCCTCAATGCCAATGTAGGCGTGCTGCCGGCAGCGCTGATCTGGCCGCTTATGCTCGTCGCCGGCATGGTCATGGCGCTGCTGTTGCTGGGATTGATCTTCGGATGGCCGCTGATGTGGGCGACCATCAGCACCGAGGGGACCGACAGCTTCGACGCGTTGAGCCGTTCCTACGCCTACGTGTTCCAGCGTCCGTTGCAATACCTGTTCTATGCGATTGTGGCCGCCGCGTTCGGCACGATCAGTTGGATTTTGGTGTCCAATTTCGCCGCCGCCGTGGTTGCACTGACTAATTGGGCAGCAAGCTGGGGATGCGGTACGGAGCGGATCGACGCGATCGCCGCCGGCGGGGAAACGCTCGGGCGGATCGGCTACGCCGGTTCGATGTTGATCCTGTTTTGGATAGGGTGCGTTAAGCTGCTGGCCGTCGGGTTCCTGTACGGATACTTCTGGACCGCCGTGACGGTCATTTATCTGCTGCTGCGTCGTGATGTCGATGCAACCGAGATGGACGAAGTGTATCTCGACGCAGACGCCGACGAGCAGACCTACGGCCTGCCGCCCATGACAACCGACGATGCCGGCGCTCCGGTCATCGACGATAATAAATAGCCGCTTGCGGCTTCGCAGCCATTGGTGTGAATGTATTGCGAAGCCGCAAGCGGCAATCACACCGCCCCGGGCCCCCGGGCGCCGTCGCTAAGTTGTACGGCTTCGTCGGCCGGCAGTACAAAGATATTTCCGTCGCCGACGGTCCCTTCCGGGCCGGTCCGTGCTGCCTGTAGGATCGCATCGACGGAGCGATCCAGGAAATCGTCGTTTACGACCACCTCCAGTGCGATTTTCCGTATCAAGCTGATCGACTCGCGGCCACGATACACCTCGGTCCGTCCCCGCTGGCGTCCGAACCCCTGGCAGTCGCAGACGGTCATCCGCTGCACCTCGACCTTATCGAGTGCCTCGCGCACGGCGCCCAGCTTTGTCGGCTGGATAACGGCAATAATCAGTTTCATAGGATTGACTCCGGAAATTTCTTATTTAGCCGCCGGGTTTATCCCGGCGTGCCGACAGCGAGCCGCCGGGTTTATCCCGGCGCAAACCGTAGCGCGGGGACAAGCCCCGCGGCTCGCCGTGCAAGCACACCAGCTAAATATATTAAACCACGGTCACACAACTGCAAACCGTCAAAATATTGTGCAAATGCAAAACCTTGCGGAATAATCAACACGAAGAAACCCGAATATTGATGATGGAGTGGTTTGCGCTGCGTGCTTATCTCGTTGCTGCTGCCCCACATGGGTGGTGATGGTCGATTGTAGTCTGGCCGGGGCTTGACTTTTGTGACAATTTCTACACAATGAAGATATAAGGGCTGTTGGACCTGCTTATCATAAAAGGAGCAGAACCATGAAGAAACAGAATAGCGTATCCAGGCGGAGATTTCTCGAACGCCTGGGGCTGACCGCCGCCGCCGGAAGTGCGACGGGAACCGTCGGCATCTCGTCGCTTGTTTTCGGCCAGGAAAACTCCGGACCGATCGACTGTGGACCGCCGCCGAAGGCCAAACCGCACCGCCGCAAGGGCGGCGAGTCGTTCCCACCGCTGCCGTTGCCGGTCACACCGTTGCGACGCACCGAGAAGAAACGCCCGCCGGCGCCGCCGGCGCTGATCGGCAAAATGTCGATGGGCAAGATCCGATGGATTACCAGAAACGGCAAGCGCGTGCAGTACCGCGACTGGATGACCGATCCGGCCGACGTCAACACGCTGTTGAAGTGGACGGCCGATAGGATGGGAATCAACTATCGGGCGGTCGAGTCGAGCTTCGAGCACTTCTCGTACGATCCGCGCGAGTTGCCGGTTCTACTTTTTGCCGGCCATAACAACTTCAAGCTGACCGACGAGATTCGGGTCAGGCTCGCACGATACGTCGCCGACGGCGGCACGATTCTCGGCGACGCATGTTGCGGATGGAACGATTTTACCGAAGCGTTCCGGCGCGAGATCGAGTTGATTTTTCCCGGCCGACCGATGCGTAAGATTCTGCCGGACGACCCGATCCTTGCGTCGTACTTTAAGTTGGGTGATTTTACCTACAAAAAAGAAGATGGCTCGATCTACACCGACAAGCCGTGCCTGGAAACCATCGACTTCGGCTGCCGAAGCGGCGTGATCTTCTCACCGTGCGACTTGACCTGCGGCTGGGACGGACACGAACACCCGCGCGGGCTGAGGGTCGTAATAGACGAAGCGAGGCAAATCGGCGTGAACCTGATTACCTACGCGCTGGGCACGTTTCAACTCGGGCGGTTCCTAAGCTCGACGAAGGTCTACCACGAAGCCGCCGCACCGACACGCGACGATTTCGTCTTTGCACAGCTCAAGCACGAGGGCGATTGGGATCCTGACCCCTCGGCCGTGCATAACCTGCTTAAGTACGCACGGGATAACTCCACGTTGGAGGTGAAGTTCAAGCGGCAGAACGTCCACTTGACCGATCCGAAAACGACTACCTATCCGCTGCTGTACATGACCGGCCACCGCGAGTTCCAGTGGAGTAAGGAAGAAGTCGGCCGGTTACAACGGTACTTAAAGGCTGGTGGGATTCTGTTTGCCGACGCATGCTGCGGGCGGCTCTCGTTCGACATGGCCTTCCGCCGCGAGATCGCCAAGGTGTTTCCGGAAAACAAGCTCGAGCGACTACCGCCGGAACACCCGCTGTATCATTGCCACCATGACATCAAGCGTGTCGACTACACCCCGCGTGTACGCGAGGATTTCGGGCCGTTCGACACGCCGGAGTTGGAAGGCATCAGCATCGACGGCAAACCGGCGGTCGTCTACAGCAGGTTCGATCTGGGCAACGGTTGGGAGCAGTTCCCGCACGCCTACAGCTACGGCCTGAAGGACGAATCGGCATTGCAAATCGGCGCCAACATGATCGTCTATGCGGTTACGCATTGATCGACAGTTGGTCAGTAGCCAGTGGTCGGTAGTCGTCAAAAGCCCCCGCACTGCGTGCGGGGGCTTTTACTGGGGTTTTTAACGAAGCGCCGGCAGGATTACACACATGTCTCCCACAGCCAACGCCGTTATCGAACGTATCGACGCCACGCGGCAGAAGTGGTGGCTGTTCACACTGCTGAGCACCACTGTATTGGCGGTGTGTATTTCGTTCGGAATATTGCTGGTCTTTATGTTGACCGATGCGGTGGTAAAATTCTCGCAAGTGACGTTGGCATGTATGTTCGCCGCCTGGCTGACAGTGACCGTCGCGTTGATCGGCACGGTGGTTCGTCGCATTATGCGGAACCGTCGAAGCCTTGAGGCTACTGCACGGCGCATCGAATCGGAGTGTCCCGAGCTAGGCAGCAACCTGATAAACCTTGTGCAGCTTGCCGAAGACACCCACAGCGAGGGTCGGGCGTTTCGCACTGCGGCGGTCAACAATTCCGTTGCCCGAATTGGCCGGGCCCCCTTTGAAAACGCCGCCGTAAATGAGTCGCGTTGGCAACGATTCGTCCACGAAATGCAGACCCCGCGCGACCTGATCGAGTCGCTCTCGTTCCTGGCCGTGATTGTTGCTCTTGCTGCGATGTTCTATTGGTTGATTCCAAGCTTGAGTTCGGCCGCAACACGGTTGCTCACGCCGTGGCAATTCGTACCGTCGGTCGGAACTGTCGAGATCGTCAAAATTACCCCGGGCGACGTCGACGTTCTGCTGGGCGGCAGCATGGAAATCGCCGCTGAGATCAACAACCCTGAAAACGCACCGTACAAGGCCAGGCTCTTTGTCACACAGGAAGGCGAAAAGGAAACACAACTGTCGATGGCCGCCGATGGGCATCACCGGCAATACACACTCACCTTGCCGTCGGTCATCCGGCCGTTTAAGTACCGCTTGGAGATCGGCGATTCGCAAAGTGCAATCTACAGTGTCGGCGTGCGGCATAAACCGACCGTCGAGCAGATGACAGTAACGTTCCACTACCCCTCTTACCTCGACCGGGAGGATGAGACCTTCGCACAGAAACACGGCGACCTGGAGGCGCCGCAGTATACGGTGGCCGAGTTGCACGTCCGCCCCTCGACGCCCGTGGCCAGAGGGTATGTACAGTTGGAAGGTAAGCGGTGCATCGGGCGTGTCGAGCAAGGCGGCAAGCTGTTGGTAGTCGAGCGGATGCCGCTGCTTCGCAATGCGACGTATACGGTGCATCTGTTCAACAACGCCGGCCATACCGACCCGGCGCCTCGAATCAACCACATACACGTATTGCCCGACCGTCCACCTACCGTGCAGATGCTCAAGCCGCCGCGGCAAAGTTCAGTAGCCCCCGACGCCGAATTAAAGGTGATGATCCGCGCCGGCGACGATCACGGCCTGGATCGGCTGAAGCTGGAGATGAAGATCAAGCAGGACGAGTCGGAAACAGAGCCATCCGACCGGGAATCGGCCCCGGTACTAATCCACCAATGGACCGATCCGGACGGCGACACCACCGCCGTGCGGCACTACAAACTGAAACTGGGCGAACAAGATATCCGGCCCGGCCAGACCGTGCTCATCCGTGCGGTCGCCCGAGACCGACGCTCGGTAAGCGGTTGGGGGCTGAAACTGAAGGCACAGCAAACCGCCGGCGGCTGGCACTCCATACGCATCGTCGCCAAGGACGATGAGGCGGCCGCAGCGCTGCAACAACTCGATCGTCTACGAGCGGCCATCTGGAAGATACTGGAGAGCCAGATTCGTGCCCGGGTTCGGGCAGCCGTGATACTGAAAAGTAACCAACTCTCCGAGCACCTTGGCGCGGTCGTCGATGTCCGCCGGCGGCAAATCGCCGTCCAAAAACTGTCCGTCGATGTAGTCGAGACGATCGGCCGGACCGACCACAAGGAACGCCTGGCGATCAAACGGGCGCTGAACAACCTTGCCACCGGAGATATGCTTCGTGCTGTCCAACAGTGCGACGATCTGGCCAAGCTCAGTGCGGAAGCCGGGAGCATGGTAGGCCGGGTCGAGCGAAGCGAGGCCCGGCTTCTTGAGAAATCGGACAATTCAGAGAAAGGTGGGCCTCGCTGCGCTCGACCCAGCCTACCTCTAAACCTTTGCACCCAAAAGTTGGTCGCCACGCAGGACCGGATAATCAAGGTTTTGCGTAAGTTGTTAAACACCGTCCGTAGGGCACAAGGCGACGCGCTGGCCGAGATGAGCAATCGCCCCGGCGGCGACTTGCCGGACGACGTGCGAGAAAAACTTGAGGGGCTACAGAGCAAACTCGATGAGTTTCTCGAGCAGCAGAAAAAGGTGATCGAGGCCACCGAGAACCTCGCCAAAATACCCGTCGAGAATTTCACCGAGAAGGAAGAAGAATTGTTGCGGGCGTTGGCCGCCAGTGAGGACGATTGGTCGAAATTCCTGAAGGATTTCCACTCCGATCTGAGCAAACTGCCCGAGCAGGATTTTTCCAACCCGTCGTTGCTGAAAGAACTGGTCGAAATCCAAACCGAAATCAAAATGGCCGAAGGCGCGTTGCTTAAGAAAACGGCCGATATCGCAGTGCCGCTGGAGCAACTCGGCTACGAGATGGCCGAAAATCTGAAAACGAACCTCGAAAAGTGGCTGCCCGACACCCCTGACCGCGAACGCTGGAGCCAGGAGGAATCGCTCTCCGACCAGGACAAGGAAGCGCCCATGGCCGAGCTGCCCGGCGAGTTGGAAGACCTCGTCGGTGAGCTTATGGAGGATGAAGACGACCTGTTCGACGAGATGGAAGACGTCACCAGCAGCGCGGCCGATTCGCTCGACGCCGGGGCCGGCTGGGACGCCTTGGACGGGCCGATCTCAAACATGAGCGCAAAGGGAGTTACCGGCAACCGGCTGCCGAACACCAGCGAGATCGGCGGCCGGTCCGGCGAAGGACGCAGCGGCAAGTCCAGCGGTGAGTTCGTCGGCGACGAAGCGGTCGGCAAGGGCGGACGCAAAACTCCCAGCCGACTCACTCCCGATCCGTACAGCAAGGGCCAGGTCAAAGACCACAGCAAGGACCCCGTCGGCGGGGCGACCGGCGGCGGCAAAGAAAGCGGCCAGGGTGGCGAGGGGCTGGAAGGCCCCGCTCCACCGGCGTCCGGCCAACGCCATCTTCAACGGCTCGCAGGCCGGCAGGCCGCACTGCGGAACAAGGCCGAAGGAATCGACCTGCAATTCCAAATTATGAACTTCCACCATGCCGACCTGAAGAAAATGATCGGGTTGATGTCGCAGGTCGAACGCGATTTGAGGTCCGGCCGATACCAAAACGCGCTGCGCCAACGCAGTGTGATCGCCAAGGGGCATGGAAACGTCAAGCAGTATCTGGAAGGCGAGTTCGAAGTCCGGCAAGACGCCACTTCCAACCTGCCGACCGACATCCAAAAGGAACTGCTCGGCAGCATGCGAGACCCCTCGCCGGTCGGCTGGGAAGAGTTGAACCGACAGTACTTCGAGCGGCTGAACGCCGAAGGAAATCGGTAGCACTTCAGTCGTTTGCAAACAATCCCGTCCTCAACCCTTTCCAGGCCGTATAATCGCTACCACCCATTTGCACTCGCCGGAGAATGCACCCACTCATCATTTGTTATAACGTAGGTTTTCCTGGGGCATTACATGAATACCATAACAGAAAGTTCAGAATTGCTTGCAGATTCGCTCGGCAGCGGCTCAGAAGAGGAATTCCGCAAAGTCCTCGTCGTTGACGATGATCCCGCCATGCGGCGAATCGTGTTCAAGATACTGGATTCCGCAGGCTACGAGGTTGCGACGGCCGCAAACGGTTCCGAAGCGTTTGAGATATTACAGCAAGACTGCCCTGCTTTTGTGGTTACCGATTGGGACATGCCTATTCTCGACGGGGCTGCGTTGTGCCGAAAGATACGTCACGAGGAGTTACCCCGCTACGTTTACATCGTAATGGTAACGGGAACGCAATCGGGCCACTTGGTCGAAGGGTTGGCGTCCGGAGCCGACGACTTCATTACCAAGCCCGTCGGATCGCAAGAACTGCTTGCCAGAATGCAAGCTGGGGCAAGGGTCCTAATGCTTGAAAACCGACTCCGCTTGCTTGCCGATCACGATCCGTTGACGGAACTGCTGAATCGTCGCACCTTTTTTGAGCTTGTCGAGAAGGAGTTAAGTCGATCGCGTCGAATCGGATACCCTTTGTCGTGTGTAATGATCGATGTGGATTTCTTCAAAAAAGTCAACGACACCTACGGCCATATGGTGGGAGACGCCGTTCTGAAATCCGTGTCGCAGTTGTTGAAAAAATGCTGTCGAGAAACCGACCATGTAAGTCGCTACGGCGGCGAGGAATTTTGCGCACTGCTGCCGGACACCGACGGGCAAGGAGCCGTAGTATGGGCCGAACGTTACAGGTTGGCCGTCGCTGGAACGCCCATCGTTGTGGCTGAAACAAGCGCCCAGGTCACGGTCAGCATAGGGGTGGCTCAGCGGTATCACGGCACCGATACTCCCGAAAAGCTGCTCGACATAGCGGACCAGGCGTTGCTTGAAGCAAAAAAGCTGGGAAGGAATCGGGTTGTGATGTTTCAGTCGGCAATGAGCAGAACCAATTGATGGTGTTGTTTTGT
>DAOWNK010000361.1 GCA_030642635.1 Pirellulales bacterium | reverse complement strand
GTTCTGGTCACCGGCGGGTCCAGCGGACTGGGCCGGGCGATTGCCGATGCGTTCGGCACGGCCGGGGCCAAAGTGGTAATCGCCGCACTGGAGGCCGATGCCGTAGACCGGGCGGCTGAGGAAATGCGCAACGGCGGTATTGATACAATGGGCATCCATGCCGAAATCACCTGTCAAGCGGCCGTCGATCGGTTGTTCGCTCAAACCATCGAGCGATTCGGACGGCTGGACGTGCTGGTCAACAACGCCGGCCGGTCGATGCGCGGCAAGCTGCTCGATACCACACCGGAGCAGTTCCGCGAATTGATGGAGTTGAACCTGATCGGCCTGGTCCGCTGCACCCGGGCGGCGGCGCCGCATTTACTTAAGCAACGCGGCCACGTGGTGAACATCGGCTCGTTGGCGGCGAAGGCCTCGGCTCGCTGGGTCGGCGCGTATCCGGCCACTAAACACGCCGTGGCTGCATACTCGCAGCAGTTGCGATTGGAGCTTGGCAAGGAAGGTCTGCACGTGCTGCTTGTCTGCCCGGGGCCGATTGAACGTAGCGATGCCAGGTTGTATCCACTCGAAGGCTTGGAAGACGTTCCCGAGCGTGCGCGTCGGCCGGGCGGCGGTGTGAAGATCGGCAAAATTCCGCCTGAAAAACTCGCTACGGCGATCCTCACCGCGTGTGAACGCCGCCGACCGGAGATCGTCATGCCGGCCAAGGCCAGGCCGCTGTTTGCCGTCTCGCAACTCTGCCCCAAGCTGGGCGATTGGATTGTGCTGCGAAAAACATCGTAGGGTGCGTGCAACGCACCGCAATATGTGTGGTTGGTGCGTTTCACGCACCCTACAAAGATATTCAGCCGCACCCGAACGGCCGACGGTAATTGACAAGCGAACGTGACACTTGCAATAATAAGAATGATAACTATCACCCGTAAAGCGTGACCAAAATGGCGATTTTCAATGACGTTTTTTCGGCTGCCCAGAGTTTGCCCGCGTCCGACCGGATACGCTTGATCGACGCGTTGTGGGAAAACTGCCCGCCGGACGAGTGGCCGTGTCCGAGCGAGGAGTGGATTGCCCAGGCGCAACGTCGGTCGGCCGAGTACGACGGTGTAACACGTTTAGCCGCTGCGTCCTCGCGGCGTGCGGCTGGTCGTGTTTTGCCGGGGTGCCGCTACGCTATGCCATAGCCACCCTTCCGTAACATTTTAGCCATCTGAAGTATTTCGCGTTTTCGTCCTTTCGGGCTTTCGTGGTATTCTTGCGAGTCCAATCAAGTTGAATCACGAAAATGCGAAAGGACGAAAATGCGAAAGTCGGAGTGCCTGATGAACAAAAACTGCGAAAATCGGAAACTTGCCGTGTCAGGTCAGCAACCGTATAAGATCGATCCATTGAGGTGAGCGAGGTGAGCCATGAATCCAAGAGTATCGGAGGTTACAGCAATAGATGACTATAAGTTGCAACTTGTTTTTACAAATGGCGAGCATGGTATTTATGATTGCTCCGATTTGCTCGATTTCGGTGTTTTTGAAGAATTGAGAGACAAGAATTATTTCAGACAGGCGAGGCCTTGGCACGGCACGGTAGCATGGCCGCATGAACAAGATATTTGTCCAGATACGCTTTACCTGGATTCTCAGAAAGAAAATATCTAACCCTTCGCGGCGCCCCAACTGTTGAATTCCCCGGACAGCCCCAGTATACTTAGGGCTGTATCCGCGGGCTGTGTCTTGTTCAGGGGCATCCGAGGCTAACACAGGGGGAACCAAAGATGCCGACGACGACTACCAACTGGCGTATGTACTAAAGAGCAAGAAAGTAAT
>DAOWNK010000092.1 GCA_030642635.1 Pirellulales bacterium | reverse complement strand
TAGTGCTTTGTCACGCTTAGGAATTAGGGTTGCATTATAATGTATATTCCTTCATGCTGTTTGGCAACATGGAGGAATCGCTGTGGAAAAAAAGTATATCGTTCGTCTCACGGATGAAGAGCGGAATGTACTCCGCGACGTGGTGAAAAAGCTCAAGGGGACATCGCAAAAGGTGCGCCGAGCACAAATACTGCTCAAGGCGGACGCCGATGGACCGAACTGGACCGACAAGAAAATTGCAGAAGCGTTTTCCTGTCGAACGAAAACCGTGGAAAACATACGCCAGCGGTTGGTAACGGATGGTTTCGAGATCGCACTGAACGGGAAAAAGCGAGATACGCCACCGCGACAAAAACTGCTCGACGGAGAGCAGGAAGCCAAGGTGATCGCACTGCGTCTTGGTGTGCCTCCCAAGGGGTTCGCCAATTGGACGTTGCGTCTTCTTGCCGAGCAAGTGGTGGAACTGGAAATCGCAGACTCGATCAGCCATGAAACGGTTCGCAGAACACTAAAAAAAACGGGATGACGAACCGGAAAATTCAATACTGGGTCATTCCGCCGGACGCCGACGCCGAGTATGCCGCATGCATGGAGGATGTGCTGGAAACATACGCCCAGCCGTATGACACGGCGTTTCCGGTCGTTTGCATGGACGAACAGCCAGTGCAGTTGACGAAGGAAACACGGGAGCCGATTGCCGTGACGAGGAAACATCCCCGGCGGGTCGATTACGAATACGAACGAGCGGGAACGGCCTGCATTTTCATGTTTGCCGAGCCGTTGTCGGGCTGGCGCAAGGTGAGTGTCCGCCCACGACGCACGAAGGTCGATTGGGCTTTTGAAATGGAAGAACTTCTTCGAACGCGTTATGCAGATGCTAAAAAAGTCATTTTGGTTTCTGACAATTTGAATACTCATACGAAAGGCGCGTTCTACGAAGCGTTCCCGCCGGATCAGGCACGTGCGATTGTGCAACGCCTGGAGTTTCGTTTTACGCCAAAGCATGGCAGTTGGTTAAATATCGCGGAGAACGAATTGAGTTCGATGACTCGCCAATGTTTGTCGGGCCGCCGCATTCCAAACATCAAGATGCTTCGAGAGGAAACAGATGCCTGGGCGACAGACAGCAACGATAAGCAAAGAGGAGTCGACTGGCAATTCACTATCGAAAATGCCAGACACAAACTGAAGTCCCTGTACCCTAAAATTAAAAATTGACAAAGCACTAGGAACGTCTGGAACTCTTCGACGGCCAGTTTCCACCGCCCGGCGGCGTAATGCCCGGTCGCCACGGCGAAGCGGTCATCGGCGTCGTCCGCCCGGGCTGGAGATACCGTGGACGGCATGGCGAGTATTGCAAACAATACGAGAAATAGTACTTGCCGAAAACTCACGGAGACAGCCGAAGAGAAGTTCGGCTGGTCTGTGACGTGGGTTTGTGTTATCCTGTTTATATGGAAGAGTCGCAACATTTTAGCGATATGCTCCAGGATAAGAACTAATGCGAATAAAAGTAGACAAAGAAAGTGACGCCCTGTATTTTCGGCTCGACGAAAGCAGGATTATCGAGTCTGAAGAAGTTCGTCCCGGGGTCATTTTGGATTATGATGAAAACGAACGAGTTGTCGGTGTAGAGTTCCTCGGTATATCTGCTCGCGCCTCCGATATGGAGTTGTCCTCAATTCAGTTCCAGGCCATCTAAAAATCGAAAAACCCCATCGGCCGCGACTGTGGCCGGTGGGGTTTGGTATTTCTTGCCGGCCTGTCGGCACGGCCAACTTAGTAACTACTGCCCGGGCCACAGTCGACGTTTCCGACCATGTGTAGGTGGTTGTGATCGATGTAGATCACCTCCTGTGTGTCCTCGTCGACGGTAGTGTACGGAATCGGCCAGCCTATTCGTGTGACTTCGGAGAAGTAAACTATGCACTTGTAATGGGCATGGTGTAGCTGCGCCGGACCGACCAGCGGATACACACGCGGCGGATCGACGTAGTCGGCGATCGGCTCGACCACGATCCGCACGTTGTTGCGTTGTATCTCGTGCATCAGCGGCAAACCGCCCTGAACCGACCGGGCGTCCTCAAGTGCACGCATGATCTCGTCGTCGGAAGGTGGGTCCAACGCAACGGCCGGCCCTCCGGCCGTGATCGGGCCGAGTATCGGCACACGCTCGTACCGCTCGTGTTCGTGGAACTTATCCTCTGCAATCTTCTGGAAGTATGGAGAGACGGGGATCGGATAGCTCGCAAACCCAATATTCAGGCTCGGCCCAAGGGTCGTCCACCTACAGCCGGTGGCCGAAACCAACGACAGCAGCACCAAAACACCAACAGCGGTAAAAGCAAATTTCCTGGACATCCGTTGTTCCTCGACGGATTGATATATGATCGTAGACCGTGGTATATGACTATTTATCGTGTGAAGCTGCGGTAAACTTGCGGATTTTTCGGATTGTATTGGATAATCACAGTGGAACCGGCGTCTCGCCGGTATCACATGAGCACGGCGAGCCGCGGGGCTTGTCCCCGTGGGTAGTTCACGCCGGGATAAACCCGGCGGCTCGCTGCCATCGCGCCGTGCAAGCACGGCGGCTAAATGAAATCCCCCTTCCCCCTTCTTCCTTCCCCCTTAAGAAAAAGCCTCCACGCCGGTTGATCCGGTACGGGGGCTTAAAATTTTTGACAGGTGGTGGTGTCTTTAGTGGAAGCGGCACCTCGACGAATCCTTGAAGTCGAGCATCCACCAACCGTCGTCCCACTCCAGGGTCACTTTCCGCCATCCGAGCGGGACCTGTGGGTACGGATAGAACGGGCCGATAAACGGCCATGCGGTCGGCGAATACTGCTTCGGGTACGTCACTGCGGCATAGTTCGGGTGCGCCGCGTAGCTCGGCCACGAGTAGTTCGGCATGCACGGCTGGTCGTATCGAGCCGGTGCGACGCCGGGGCTGGCTTGGGTGTACATCGGCACCGGGCGGCCTTGTGCTTGCATTGCAGGTGCCATGACGCCGTTTTGCATGTAGGCGACCGGGATCGGACGCTGCGGCGCCTGCCTCATCTGACGCTGCGGCGCCTGCCTCATCTGACGCTGCGGCGTCTGTTGCAGCAGCGCAACCGGGACGACAACCGGGCCCGTAGCGGCCAATTGCATCCTTTGCTGTGTAATTGCACCGCTTGACAACCTCGACGGCCGCCTTTTTGCCATTAGGGTCGTCTTCTGCTTCGCCGGCTGCTTGGCTGCCAGAGACGAGTCGATCTTCATGCGGTTGACCACACGATTGACCCCGTCGGTGCGAAACGCAGTTCTAAGCGCGGCGCTCATCTGCTGCTGGTCCCGCACCTTGCCTTTCAACCATGCAGTACCGTTTTGGTACTTTACGGCGATTTTGTAGCTTGACAGTTGGCCGCTTTTTTGCAGGTTGTCGGCAATTCGATCTGCAAGTTGCTGGTTGTCGGCCATCGCCGACATTGGAACCAAAGCGACAATCGCAGAGACTACCAACCCCGTCAACAAACTTCGCATTCTTATCCCTCCTTAGTTGTCCGAAAACCACGAACTGCCGGCGCCATAGGTCTGGGGAACCGGCCTGGTGAATCTACGGATAGTAACCACCCGTATAATAGGTTTCGGTTGATGATCGTACGGAAAGGAAGAATTTTTCCGATTTTGCAGATATTCCCGGTCGTATTACAAAACCGATTATGCGGGCAATTGACGCAAGTCTATGCGGCGCAATGACTTAACGGACCAGTTTCTTCAACTCACCGTCCAGTTCAGCCGCCTGGATGTTTCGATTGACCACTTTGCCCTGCCGGTCGAGCAGAATCATCGTCGGCAACGTGAGAATACCCAACTGGTTCGCCGGCCGAGAGTCCAGCCCACCCGGCTCGAAAATTTGCGGCCATGGGAGTTTGTTTTCAGCCAGAAAGGCATCGAGGTCCTTCCGGCGGCCGTCGAGACTGACGCCGATGACGCTGAATTTGCCGTCGTATTTTTTCACCAGCTTTTTCAGCATCGGCATGTTGTTCAGCGCCGGTTCGCACCAGGTGGCCCAATACTGGATCAGCACCACCCGGCCGCGGTATTTCGTCAGATCGATCCGGCTGCCCGAGAGGCTTTTGCCCGAGAAGCGTATCGTCTTGCCAACCGAATTGAGCCGTGTCTTGGCGCCGGCAGCTTTCTTCGCAGCCGGTGAATCAGGAAACGTCTTGACTACCCGACCGTACCACTGCTTCGCCTTGTCTTCTTCTCCGGCGAACTCTTCGGCAATGGCCAACTGAAGCATCGCCTCGGCCGTTTCCGAGCTTTTCGGGTAGTCGGCGACAAATGTCTTCAGACTCTTCAGCCACTGCGTCTGTATCTTTGCAAAGTCGGCCTTCGGCGATTGCAATGCCAGTGCGTACTCGGCCGTGAGCTGTCGGAATCGCACGTAGGCGGCCAGATTCTTGTCGGCGTCGTTCTTCTGTAGCTTTGCAAATAGCGACTCCAACCGCTTCACGCCCCCCGGGTACGTGCCCGACTGGACCGCGGCGGAGATCATGTCGGCCAACTGACGCAGCCACATTGCCCGATCGCTGCTGGATCGAGTGTTTTCGGCGATTTTCTCCAGCAGGTCTGCCCGCCGGGTGTTGAATTCGGCCTGTTTCTGCGGTGTGGTCGCCTTTTCGACTTCCCTGTCGAGCGATTCCAGCTCAGCCAGCAACTTTTCCCCGTCTTCGCCCGATCCGACCTTAGCGGGTACGTTTTGAGGCGTCGGCGATGTCTTGGAAAAGAACCCGGAGTCGGCCAGCGCGGCGATCATCTCGGCGGTCACTTCTTCGGCCGAAATGACCTCCCAGGCATCGATTTGCCCGTCTTTATCATTGTCGATTCCCCATCGGCATCCAGCGGTGTGGAGCCATCGGAACTGGTCTGCCTTGCCGTTGAAATCGGCGTCGATATCGCAATAAACCTCCAGTCCGTTTTTGTAATAACACCACCGGTCGACGACGTTGTCGCCGTTGGTGTCGACGAACCGTCGCAGTGTCAATCCGTCGGGCTCGAGGACGATCCAGCCTACGCCGTCGCCGATTTTTCTGGCAGAAATTTTACATTTGGCGACTAAATCGGCGGACGGCCGATCGTAGTCAACACCCTTTTGAGTGGGCGCCAGCCCCAACGCCTGCCCGACCGAGGGCGATGCCGCATCGGTCGGCCGGACCGAGGGCGTTGCAATCAACAGGCAAATTGCCGCCAGGGAAGGTGCTATAGACTTCATATATGTGCTTCCTTTCGATGAAGTTTTTTGTGGGAGATCGCGCTCTCAACCGAGTTGGAATCGAAGGTGTCGTCGCCGGCCGAGTCGTACAGCTTGGCAGTGTCGTGACCGCCTTGCGAGGCTTCGCCCGTGATCTCCTCAAAATACTTAACCCAGTTATGGTATCCGTCGCCGTACAAGTGGCCTTCACCGTCGTACGCACTGGCCGTAAATGTGTCGTCCCCGGACGAATCAAAGAGCTTGGCCTTATCGTAACCACCCATGGAGCCGAATGCGCGGAATTGGTCGAAATACTTCCCCCGATAGGTGTACGAACCACCAGGGCCGGTCATTCTTCCTTCCGTCGGCTTGGCCCAAAATGAGTCGTCACCGGTCGTATCGTAGAATCTGGCCTTGTCGAAACCACCGGCCGTGGCGAATGCATCGACCCTGTCATATCCCTCGGCCTTCGTGTACCGACCATCCGAATAGAAAAACTCGCCGTAGCCGTTCCACGGCGCTGCGACGAATTCATCGTTGCCTGTCGAGTCGTAGAACTTGGCGTAGTCGTCGTCACCACCGGCTGTGGCCAGGGCGTGGACGTTCGCCACGTTGCAGACATGGACCTGAGGAACCACAGCGCCGTCATAGTACCAATCGGCGCCGGTGTAATATCCGACAAACATGTCGTTCGTGGCCGCATCGTGCATGGTGGCGATGTCGTCGCCGCCAATCCCATCGACGGAGATCGATTCGACGCCGACCACGCCAACCGTGTAACCGACGCCGACGAGTGTGCCGTGGTCTAACCATAACTCGAACACGTCGCTGCCGGCGGTCCCGTATAGCATTACGGTATCGTTGCCACCGATGCCGTTGAAGCTCACGGCGACTGCGTTGTTGCCGACGTTTTGCAATACGCCGTTTAGCATGACGGTCCAAATGCCGGATGTTGCGCCGCCGATGAACTCGAAGGTATCGTCGCCACCGGTGCCGGTCACCAGCACCGTGGTGTCGCCGGAGGGGTCTCCACCTCCACCGTCGCCGATGAACCCTCCGGTCGTCGAACCGCCGGTACTCGATCCGGTGGTAGTATACGTGTCGGGATTCAGCGCGATCACGCGGCGGTAGATTTCAGTCTGGTCGTTGCCCTGACCGGTCCATGCGATCACGAAATCTCCGTCGGCGTCCATGGCAACTGCCGGCTGAATCTGGTCGCCGGCGATGGTGGCGTTCACCCGGAACTCACCCAACGTCGTGCCGGTTTCCGGATTGAAGTAATTGGAGCCGTCCGGGTTGTAAATACGGGCGTAGATGCCGTAGTCTTCGGTGACTTCATTGTCCTGGGCGAAGGTAGACCAGGTGATAGCGAACATTCCGTCGTCGGCCATGCTCACTGCGGGCGTGACCTGCCAATGCGGGACGGTCTGGTTCACGAGGAATTCACCCGCGTTTTGTGCCGCACCGGCGGCGTTGTAACGGCGAGCGTAGATATCGTAGCCGGTGCGAGGGCCGCTGGGCGTATTGGCGTCGCTGAAACTCGACCATGCAACAACGAAGTTGCCGTTGGAATCCATGGCAATCTGCGGATCGAGTTGTTTATCGTTGACGATCGTATTGATGCGGAACTCCCCGCCTTGTTTCACTCCGGCGTTGTTGTACCGCTGGCCGTAGACGCCCCACGAACTGCCGTCCTGGGCGTCGCTGGCCCAGACGACCGCAAAGTTTCCGTTGGCATCTATGGCGATATCGGCATTATCCTGGCGATTGGTGAATGTGCTGTTTACCTGGAACTCACTTCCCAGCGACTCGCCGCGGATGTTATAGCGTCGAGCAAACACCCCGTCTTTATCGCCGTCTTGGCCGTAGCTGGTCCAAGCGACTACGAAGTTGCCGCCGGCGTCCATTGCTACCGAGGGTGCATCCTGGATGGAATGCCAGTATTCGTTCACGCGGAACTGGTCGCCCATCGGCATACCGCCCTGATCGAAGACTCGGGCAAAGACCTCCGATTCGTCATTCTCGCCGACGCCGGACCATGTGACCACGAAGTTGCCGAATCGGTCCATGGCCACGTCCGGCTCGATTTGACTGCCGGCCATGTGCGAGTTTATGGTGAACTCGCCTCCTGCCGCCCGGCCGTATCGGTCGAACAACTGTGCCGCGATGTCGCCCTCGCCGGCGTTGTTGTGGGTAACCCAAACGATCACATGGTCGCCGTCGTCGTTACTGGCCACCACCGGGTCGTTTTGAGCGTTTGCCCAATCGGTATTCACTTGACCATCTTCGGAACCCTCACCTGGGTCGCCCGGCCCGCCGGGGTATCCCGGGTCGCCCGGGTCGCCCGGCCCGCCGGAGCCGACTTGAATCGAGAAGTTCAGTTGGAAATGGCCGCGTGTCCGGCCGTCGTAGTTGCCGTCCAAAGAGTTGCCGAAGATGTCCTCGACGGAATCCTTCAGCGTCAAGACGTACACGCCGCGCTCCAGCGGTTGGACCCCGGCGGTCAGCGGATCACCGTCGAAGGTAACCACCGACTCGTACTTTTCGCTCGGGTCGTTGGCCAAACCGGTTGAGGTCATGCTCAGCCCGAACTCGACCGCTGCCACGCCGCCGGTCAGCGCCGCGCCGTCTTTGGTCAGGTGCCAGTTTTCGAGGTTAAGCACGCTATGCGCACCGCTTGCTATCCCTTCGGTCGAAAGGTTCTCGCCCATCGAAAGGACGAACTGCGTGACCGACGAGGGCAGTACGGTCCCTTCCTTGACGCGTTGCAGTTCGACACCGCCGCCGCTGCCCTGCACGACGTTCAGCACGTCGGCCACAATAGGCCCGGCGTCGTCCTCGGGCATATAGTACCGCTGAGAGAAGATACCCTGGTCGTCTTGCTGGCCCGGTACTTCGCCGTTGCCGCTCCAGACGATCACGAAATCGCCGGTATCGTCCATGGCGATGCCCGGGTATCGCTGGTCGCCGTCGGTAGTCGAGTTGACGGCCAACTCGCTTCCCAGTTCCCCGTTCGTCCCGATAAAGGGACTTGTGCCGATCAGGTTGCTGCGGACGTATTGCTGTGCATAGATGCCGAAGCTGTCCGGTGCATCCGATCCCCCGGGCTGCCGGTCCTGAAAACTTTCCCAAGTAATCACAAAGTCGCCGTCGGCATCCATCGCCACGCGGGAGTGTTGCTGTTGCAGGTCGCCGAAGGTATTGACATTGAACTCGCCACTGGTCGGATCGGCGCTGGAGTCGAACCGTCGTGCGAATACGCCTTCCTGCCCGTTCACGCCGTCGCCGTATCCGTTGCCAACGCCGTCCTGGCCGTAGCTGGTCCATGTGACTACAAAGTCACCGTCTGAGTCCATCGCCACGCTCGACCATTTCTGGTCGTTGGAGATGAAACTCTCGTTGACCAGTATCTCTCCACTCCTCGCACGTGTGACACTGTCAATCCAATCGGCATAGTCCGATACGCGCGTGTCCATACCGAACTCGCCGAAGCTGGAATTGTCTCCAGGGACAATGTCGTGATCTCCAGGGATACTTCCGCCGCCGGTACACACACCGGCGATCATACCGTTGAGGAAGGAAGGGCCGCCGGAATCGCCCTGGGCACTGTTGACCTCATCGTTGCCTTCACCGAGATCGTGGATGTCGAACAGCACGCCGAATGCGTCGTTTTCAGCCAAGCCGTTATCGAAATCGTAGACCAGCAGCTTGTCGGTCAAACCAAGTATGCTTCCCAACGCCTCGTACCGGTTTACTCCGGTTCGTTTCAGCCCGTCGTAGTTTACCGCGCCTGTATTTCCCGTACCGGTCATACCGTATCCGAGCTTTTCCGTTATGGCGTTCATTTCGCCGGCGCCGCGATAGATGTCGTATGCCTCCACGCCGTCCGGGGCATTCTCCGACAGCATGATCACCGCCACGTCGCCGCCGACGAACGGATTGCCATTGAAATCAGGAGCGACGAATATCTCGGAGGCCTGGATTTCGATGTGGCCGGCGGTCGTATCGAACACCACCGAAACTTCAGAGGCAGGCCACGGTGCGCGACTGAAATCGTCCCACACCACGTGTGAGGCCGTCAACACGTATCTGCCGCCGAGCAACAATGTACCGCTGCCCATACCCATGCCGACGTCCACCAGGACCACACCGTCGCGACCTGTGCCCGGGTATACCACATGATTGGCCGGATCGTCGGCCGTAACAATGTACGTCTGGTAATGGAGGCCCTCGAGAGGATTTATAGTATTATAGGCGGTGGCTGTCATCGCCGAGTCATAATCCCAAACTACGTCGTTCGACGGAAACTGCTTAACGTAAACGTTCGATTCGTACGAAGCGTCGCCGTCCTGGCCGTAGGAGGTCCAACTGACTACGAACATGCCGTCGCTGCTCATCGCTATCGACGGGAACATCTGGTGGTTCTCTACGGTGTCGTTCACACGGAACTCACCCGGCGAGCCGTCCACGCGGGTCGAGACGATTACCGTCGCGCCGGGGTCTCCTATCAGGTTTGTGCTCGCAGGGTCCAGTGCGATCGGCGCCTGGTTCTTACTGCCCGCCGCACCGACGAACCGGATCGAGATACTGGTCGTGCTGATCGCATCGACTTCTACCTCGGCGCCAATGTCGTTAAGAGCAATCTCGATCTGCTCGGCCGCGTCGGCCGAGTTTCCGTCGTAGGTGATGTCGGCCGTCACGAGATCCGGAGTTAAAGAGGATTGGTCGTGGTTCCAGCACAGTGCGAACGTGCCGGTCGGGTTGCCGACGAACTCGAGCATCTGCACTTCGTCGGTTCCGCCTATCTGAATACCGACCGTGTCGTACCTTTGTGCGTAGACGCCCCAGCCGCTGCCGTCCTGGTCGAGGCTCTGCCACGTGACGACGAAGTCGCCGTCGTTGTCCATCGCAACAGTCGAGTACTGCTGTGCGCTCACCGTTTCCGAGTTGACCAGGAAAGCGTCATCAAGCGCGTTGCCGGCCGCGTCGTAACGACGCGCGTAAACGTCCCAAGAGGTCGTCGTGTCGTAGACCGACCAGGTTACCACGAAGTCGCCGTCGGCGTCGCGGGCAACCGATGCAAACGTGGCGGTCGGATCACTCGATACAAAAATCTCGTTGTTTACCCAAGGCAACCCGGTATCGGGGTTGATGACCACCATTTCGGTTGTAAGCGACGTTCGTCCGGTTACGGCGTCGGTCCAGGTCACGTCGTACATTTTGGGCTCTTCCGTTTTTAAGTGCGAAGTCCGCACTTTTCGAGGGGTTGAGCTTTAGGGTTCAGAGGCCTCGATCCTCAACAACGAATGCTTGCTAACAGC
>DAOWNK010000118.1 GCA_030642635.1 Pirellulales bacterium | reverse complement strand
GAAGCGGTCCAGCGGAGCATCGCCGAGCTACGCGAGATGGCCGCCGGCCTGAAGGCCGTGTTTCTAGCGTTTTGCACCTAAAAACGGAAGAGCCAAATAACCCGATGTATTTGAAAAGGTGGAGTGTTTCGGTAGTTAAACAGTTATTCTTTACCCAGGAATCGCAATCCCAGAGAGTTTGGCCGTGTAAAATCTTGAACTACCGCCAAAAAGGGGAATCCACAACCGCCCGATTGCGTCTATAATAGTATTGAGAAGGGAAACCGCACAAAATACCCCGGAACACACACCCATGGCCAGTCGTAGCACCAATTGAATTGCCGGCGGATTTTCTTCATGGTGCGTTTCACGCACCCTACAATTTTTTCCCCGCTCGGAATCGCAGATAGGCGTCGAGGAACCCTTGTATGTTGCCGTCCAGCACGCTGTTGAAGTTGCCTACAAGGTAGCCGGTCCGGGCGTCTTTCACGCGCTGGTCGGGATGCAGGAAGTAGTTGCGTATCTGCGAGCCGAAGCCGACCTTCGGCATCTGGTTGTACTTTGCCGCTTGTTCGGCCTCGCGCTTTTCTTCTTCGACCCTTGCGAGCCGTGCGCGGAGCATTTTAATTGCAGTCGCACGGTTCTTGTGCTGGCTCCGCTCGTTCTGGCACTGTACGACGATATTGGTCGGCAGGTGTGTAAGCCGGATGGCGCTGGAAGTTTTGTTGACGTGCTGCCCGCCGGCGCCGCTTGCCCGGAACACGTCCTCGCGGATGTCCTCATCGCGTATTTCGATGTCGATTTGCTCGGAGACCTCCGGCGAGACGTCGACCGCTGCGAAACTGGTCTGCCGCTTGCCTTCGGAATTGAACGGGCTGATCCGCACCAGGCGGTGCATTCCGCTCTCGCCTTTCAGGTAGCCGTACGCCATCATGCCCCGGACGGCAATGGTAGCGTTATTGATGCCCGCTTCCTCGTTGTCCTGCCGGTCGAGCAGTTCGGTCCGGTAGTCGTTGTCCTTTGCCCAATTCAGGTACATGCGCAGTAGCATTTCGGCCCAGTCGTTGGCGTCCGTACCGCCGTCTCGTGCGTTTATGGTCAGAATGGCGTCGTTTGCATCTAACGGGCCGCTAAGCAGCGCCTTCAGCTCGAGCTGCTCGGTCGTTTTTTCGAGTTCCGTCAGTGCGTCGGGCGCCTCGGCCGCGAAACTTTCGTCTTCCTCGGCCATTTCGATCATGGCGGCCAGATCGGCGGCTGCCGCTGTGGCCTGCTCCATCGGGCCGAGCACCGCCTTTAGTCCCTTTAATCGGCCGATGGTCTGTTGTGCCTGCTCCTGGTTGTTCCAGAAGTCTGGCGCAGCCATCTGCCGCTCGATCTGGTCGATCTGCGATTGTTTGCCTGCGTAGTCAAAGAGAGTCTCGCAATAGGAGGATTCGCTTTTGTATCGCCTCGGCACGGTCGATTAGTTCTCGGTCCATTGTGTGACTCGGGTGTGTTGGGGAAAGTTGTCAGCTATCAGCTATCAGTTGTCAGTTGTCAGTTTCTGCAACGGAAGATATTTCAATGTGGTATTTCGTGCTCTCGTTCAATTTCAGCAAAAACCTCCTCTATCGGCCGCGTTCGACCCGCCTTCATCGATTCCAGGCCCTTGCGAATCCCCTCAATTGTTTCTGCCCGGTCCTTCAGGTCGAGCAATTCTTGATAGGACGCAGCATCCTGGACGACAAGTTTCGCCTTGCCATTGACCGTAAGCACCAGCGGATGGCCGGTCTGCTTCATCTGCTCGACAAACTCACCGGTTCTGCGTTTGAAGTCGGTCAGAGAATGAATGTCTGTTGTTACGTCGATCATAATCGTGGCACCGGCGTCTCGCCGGTGTGACGTAACTCGAAAGTAATACCTATTGCTTACGCACCACCGGCGAGACGCCGGCGCCACTGTGTTTCCCTTGATATTACCACTAATTCAACGGTATTGAGCGTACATCGACATGCCCATTGCACTCATCTCACTCTGAGGTCAACGGGAAATCGCAGATGTTATCGCCCGGTTTTACTTCGGCGGTCAACGTGGTTTCGGCGTTGTATCGCACCGGCAGCATCTCCTCGGGCGATTCTTCCGAGGCAGTGGTAATGCTTACCTTGTGTCGGCCGAGCTTGGCGCCGCGGATGTCGCGGATGTAGGTCAACTCGAACCGTCCGTCCGAGTCGGTAATGCCCATCGACTGCCGCCCGCCGGTGACCGGCGAGAACACAACCGCGGCGTCGGCAAGCGGTTGGGCGTCCAGCGTGACCGTGCCGGTCACCTCGCCAAGCTTTGGCCGGTCGCCGCGATCGCAGCCGGACAACGTTGCGGCGGCGACCAATACCGTAGCGAGAAGCAAGTATGATTTGTTCGTAATTCGCATGTGTCTCTCCAGTATAGTTCGGGTATTTGACGAAAAGCGATTTTCCAAAGTTCCAAGGTATTATACTACCACCAATCGCACTGAACTGATAGAGTAATTTCATGTCACTGATAGTATTAGCAATCTCCGGCGGGATCGACAGCAGTGTTGCAGCATGGCTGCTGCGCGAGGCCGGCCATGAAGTCACCGGGCTGTTCTTGCAGCATGGTCATGTATCTTCTCGGGCAACGGCCGATGCACAGCGAGCGGCCGAACGGCTCGATATGCCGCTGCACACGGTAGACGTCCGCGAGGAATTCGACCGCCGGGTGGTCGGTTACTTCGTCGACGAGTACACCGCCGCCCGGGCGCCCAACCCGTGCGTGGTTTGCAACCGGTGGATCAAATTCGCCAAGGTGTTCGAGTATGCCGAGCAGACCGGGGCCGAGTTCGTCGCCACGGGCCATTACGCCCGACTGGTGGCTGCCGATAACGGTGAGATCGCCTTGTGTCGCGGGCTGGACGACTCGAAGGATCAGTCATACGTGCTGTTCGACATCGCACGAGGGCTGCTCCCACGCATAAAATTTCCCGTCGGCAAGTATCACAAGGAGGAAATACGGCAACTCGCCGCCCGCTTGCGGCTTAGCACGACCGAAGGCCGCGACAGCCAGGACGTATGCTTCGTGCCCGACGGCGACCATGCCCGATTCGTCAGGGAGCGTTGCGGCAAGGTGGACACCGCCGGCGAGATCGTCACGACCGACGGCGTGGTGGTCGGCCGGCACGACGGCATCGAGCGATTCACGGTCGGCCAGCGTCACGGGCTGCGGGTTGCGTTGGGCGAGCCGCGTTACGTCGTGCGGCTCGAGCCGAAGACACGCCGCGTAGTAATCGGCCTCAAGGAGGAACTCGCGCGAACAGAACTGACCGCCGCCGGTGCGAATTGGCTGATCGACGTGCCGTGCGAACCGGTCCGCTGCCGAGTGAAAATCCGCTACCGCAGCCGACCGGCCGACGCAACGGTTCGGGTGATCGACAAGGACTGTTTCCACGTGCAATTCGACGAGCCGTGCCACGGCATCGCACCGGGCCAAGCGGCGGTTTGCTACGACGGCGAGCGCGTGCTGGGCGGCGGTTATATCGTTTAGCTCAACGGTGGGCCTCGCTACGCTCGACCCAGCCTACGACTACTTGATTGCGAAGACAAAATCCTCACCATACCAGTGCTTTCGGTGTGGACCAGATTCCGCTTCATAATAAGGATGTTTCGTCGATCCGCCAGAGTCTTTCAGGTCGGTTGCAACAGAGTAAACAATGCACTTTTCCCTGGAGTATCTGAACGGCTTGCCGTCGAACGGATCGGTCGGGACGCGGTCGATAAATTTTGGGACGAGTGCATCGAGCGAGTCGGGCAGCTCTCCGGTGTGTTTTTCGTATGCCCTACACGCGAAGATCAGGCGAGTCGCCTGGACCGAGCACTCTGCTCTACATTTCGCTGCAAGCACAGCGTCGATCGACGACAGGAAAAGTGAGTAAAGTGTTCTGCCGACGACATTCGGCCGAACCATGTTAGCAAAGCGGCTCAATTTGCGTTCGTCCATGATGCTTTCGGCATCGTGCAGGTTCATATCGGCATAGCAGTGCGGTGCATTTTTGATCGCACCACGAAAATAATCTGCGAACATAAGATTTGTCTTGTTCGGCTGGAGAATATACGTCGGTATTCTCCTGCAAAAATGCGGCAGAAAGCACTTCGGACCAGCACAACCAGGATCATCAGAGTGGAACTTTCCCGCATGAATATCATCGATAGCATTGGTTGTTAATTGAAACTCCGCTTTAAGAGCACGAACTAAACCATTGCCGAACGGCAACAAACGGTCAAGCTGTTCGGGCAACCCGGCCAGTTGGTCTGCCGTCGGGCCCGGGTCGTATGCAAGTTGTCTGCTTTGCTCAAGCCCTGTTTCCAGAACGGCTGTGCCGACAAGATAATCGACGAGGCACTCGGCATTGTCCCGGAGCATCACACCGAACCGGAGCAGTTGTATGCACGAGTTCGCCGACTTTGCATACTCTCCCTTGTGCCTCTGACACATTGCCCGCAGCGCCATAATTCGCACGATGCCTCGCAATTCGCCAGCATAAGGTGCAGTATCTTCAATCCCGGCCACTTCCGGCGCCTGGCATGTTCGACAAACCAGCCCGCGTTCGATAAGTTCGAGCGATTCTGCGTTTTTTGCGATAATATCGCGCACAAATTCGTCGTCTTGCACCGTTCCATCCAGAATGTCGTACAGGCGGTCAGAATCCGCCGGCAAATCCAAGGCATTCATCGCGGCGACAAAGTACGTATATGCGTTCTCATCGTCCGATACTTGCACCCTTTTCGGCACAAGGTCGTAAGTGTCAGGCGGAGGAACGTCGACGCCCTTGATTGTGATCCAGACACCCGCGAACAAAACGATCGCACCGAACAGCAGAATCGGAATGGACAGCAGAATGGCGACGGCAATCAGTATGCGCTTCATATCGTCGCCTTCATTTCACAGCCGCCCGCAGCCATGCCCCCGCATGCAATGCACAGGGGCTTTTCGCTAAACATTCTGTGCCAATTGCTTAAGCGAGTCGAGCACCGAGAGCACTTCCGGCAGGGATATCTCCCGCCAGCCGGAGAGTTTCTGCTGTAAGATCGCCAGCTTCATCGCCTCGAACGCATCGGCCAGGTCCGGCGGCAAGGCAGGAAGGTCCTCGAACGGCCGGAACGGCTCGGCGGAATGCTCGTCGTCGCACGGTGGCCGCTCGTCGGCGTCGGCATCGTCCCGTATCTCGCCGAGAGAGCCGGAGATCGTCTCCGGCGGAATATCATCCGGTTTATATTCATCGCCGGCCGGTTCGACGTCTTCGTCCTGCTCGGCCTCGATGACATCCTCCGGCAGGGGGGTTTTATCGGCTGGGGCGCCCATGGCCTCCCATCGCTGGTGTCGCATCTGCGAGACCGCCCAGCCGCTTTGCACGGCCCCTTCGAGCCACATCTCGGCGTCCGGCCAGTCCATGGCGGCCTGAAAATGGCTCCAGTACAGGCCGGCGTATTGGTCGAATGTTTCGCCGAACCGCTGGAAAACCCTGCGCAGCCGGCCGACGTGTTGCGGCGAGACGCTGCCTGCACGGTGGCTCCATGCCTGGTCGGTATAGTCGTCCGGCGGTGCGTCGGCGGAGATCATATCCTCGCGCCACTGGCAGATGATCCGGCCTTTTTCCCAATTGGTCGTACTGACCAGCCGGTTCCAGCGTCCGAGGTATTTTACCGAAGTTTCATCGACGAGCGGTTCGTTGTCGATTTCAGTTTGAATGGGCGTGTCCATGTAATTTCAATCCTGCTTTATATCGACCACGCGCAAGACGAACAGCGTCTGGCACTTCGGCGCCGGGCGGCGTAACTGTTCCTGCTCCACCTGTAATCGCTTCATTTGAGCAGACTCGGCACTTCGTTTCAACCGGGGCGGGGATTGCTGCCGGCCTCGGCTGCGATTGAACCGGCTGAGGTTCTGTTGCGAGACCTTGCCCGGGGCCGGCTCGACGGAGACCGAAAGGAACTGCTCCGGTTGGGCGGCAAGCTGCGAGATCGTGGCCTCGATCTGTGCGGTGGTGGCCTCGACGTAAATCACGTCCAGCGCGGCGGTCTGTGTGCGGTCCTTTTTCTCCCAAGCGATGTTGTTGGAGATGAGCAGCTTGTCGAACGTCTGGTCCTTGACGGTTTTGGGGCTGACGTCGCACTGTACGAGCAACACGCCTCCTTGCTGCTTTATTATCTTGTCATCGCTCTTGCGCATACTTTTTGTGTCCAACGCCGTTACCTCGCCGTTTTTTGCAGCCCGCTTCTTTTCCGACGGGCTGGGTGCTGCAAGTTTATCCATCATCGGCGCGTCTGCCGGCGTGGCGGCGGCGGCTCCAGATCCGCGGCTGAGTTCGGCCTTGGTCCTAAGCGACGATTCGGCGGCCCCACCGGCGGCGGTCGGCGCGGCCGGTGCGGATTCGTCCAACATTTCCCTGCTTCGTGCCTTCTGGAACCCGAACATGCGGGTTTCGGCCGGTTCGGCACGATGTTCCTCTGTCTCTCCTGCTTCTTCTTTAGCCTTTGCCGGATATTCAGCGTCAACTATGCCGCCGAGGTCTTTCCGATCTTCGTCGAGCGGCCGGATTGACAGCGGTTCGTCGGTCTCGTTGGCCTCTCCGACCTCTCCGGCCTCTCTTTCCAGTGTAACCTCCGGAGGCGCCATGGCGATTTTTTCATCGGCCTCCCGGCGTAGTTCGCCACGATCGAACACCGTCAGCATAACGGCCACGGCCACCGCCAGGCTCGACCAGGCGAGCGCCCGGGGCGTGAGGAAACGTCGCAGCGTTGCGGTTTTTTGACGTGTGCCACGGGCATCTTGCCCGTGTTTTCGCAGAGGCACGGCCGACACGGCCGTGGCACCCAACTCGTTATTTGAACTGCGACGGAGCACTAGTTTGAGCACACGGCGGCTGAGGTCTTCGTCCAATTTGTGTTGCGGCATCGACCGGAGCGTGGCGCCGAGCGTGCGCAACTGGTCGAGCAGTTGCCTGGCCTCTTGGCTTTCGGCCAGCAACCGTTCGACTTCCGCCTGCTCCTCGGCGGCAAGTTCGCCGTCGAGGTAGGCGCTGAGCAGTTCGTTTTCCGATACGTTTTTCATGGCATACGCTACGCAGTCAAGAATTACGGGTTTTGAATTTGTAGGAGGCGACTCTGTCGGCGACCTGGGGCAGTGGTTCAGTCGCCGACAGAGTCGCCTCCTACAAAAAATCTAAGTTCATCTCGCAACCGCAGCCTTGCCCGATGCAAGCGGCTGCGCACGGTCCCAATGGGCAGATCGAGTATTTCGGCGATGGTTTCGTAGCAGCATCCGTCAATTTCCCTGAGCACTATGACCGCACGGTGTTCTTCATCCAACCGGTCTATTGCCCGGCGGACTTCTCGGCAGCGTTCGTTTCTTAGTAGCGTTTCGGCTGGATCGTCTTCGTTTCCGGCCGGTTCGAAGCCGCTGCAGTCTCGAGCGTGTTCGATCGAGCAAGTCGGCCGTTTGAGCCTTTGACGGCTTATCGCGGCGTTGATCGCAATCCGGTACAACCAGGTATAAAATGCACTGGAGCGTTTGAACGAGTCCAACTTGACCAGCGCCTGTACGAAGGCGTCCTGGACTACGTCTTTGGCATCCTCGATGTTTCCGGTCACGTGGACGACGGTGTTGTACAGCCGGTCCTGATACTTTTGCACAAGCCGGCCGAACGCCTCCGAGTTGCCCGCCAAGGTCTCGTCGATCAATTGGACGTCGTCGTTCACCACAGTCTTACAATAATATAGACGCTGCCGGATAGTCGAAAGTTCCACCCCCCCATTATTGGGAAGAAAGGAGGAAGGGGGAAGGGGGAGGGGGGAAGGCGGAAGGCGGAAGGGGGAAGAAAGTTTCCTCTCCCCTCTCTTCTCTCCTCTCTCTTCTCCTGCCGACGCTTGCCTATTATGCCAATATCAGTTCGTGTCCCCGGAATCCCGAATCCCCTGGAATCCCCTGGAATCCCCTGGAATCCCCTGGAATCCCCTGCCCGGAATCCCCTGCCCGGAATCCCCTGCCCGGAATCCCCTGCCCGGAATCCCCTGCCCGGAATCCCCGGTCCGGAATCCCCTGCCCGGAATCCCCGGTCCGGAATCCCCGGAATTCCCGCCCGGAATTCCCGGAATTCTACAAAGATGATGGCCGTGATGATCCGCTCGTCGGGGTTGGGCGGGTAGGGATTTCTGATTTGGGATTGGGGACTTGGGATTAGGTGTTGGCGAGGGATCAGGGATCGTGTAAGCCTTGACTCGGGTGTCAAACCCAGGCCTGGGGTGGCCGCTGATTAGGCTGGCTGGAGAGCCTAGATAATCTAATGGCCCATGCAACGATTGCCCAGTCTGCTTATACTGCCGAAAGTAGTGTGCTGGGTGTTCAGATGTTGCAGCGACATCGTGCTGAAACGGAAATCGGCAACGGTTGCCTTTGGGCTGTTTGACTTTGTCGCTGGTGATGTATACGATACCTTTAACGGTTTGTCGGGTTCTCAACTGCGTCGCTTAAATACTGCCGGAAAGGAGTCGCAGCCATGTTGAAAGGAACACTTCAAGCAGCCGCCGGCACCGGCAGCTTGAAGTTCTCCTGGGCAGATGCGTCGCAGTTCGAGCCGTTCGAGCCGATCCCGCTCGATCCCGAAATGGGCCCGGCGTTGGACTTTACGGCCGTGCCGGAGCCGTCGATCTGGGCGCTGATGCTGTGCGGCGGGCTCCTCTGCGTCCTCCGCGGTAAACTGTTCTTTATCGGATTGACATCCTATCAAAACTCTCGCAAAAAAGGGGTAGAGCAATGAAACTGAAATGGCAACGTCACCGGCGGAAAAAGGGCCGTTATGGTAACCCACAACGCGGCTTTGGTCGGCGCGCGGTATTCGAGCGCTTGGAGGATCGGCATTTGCTATCGGGCGGCAACATCTTTGCCCAGTACGTCGGGCTGCTCAACCAGCCGGACGACCTGGAGCATCTGGACATCTGCGTGGCCCCGGAAGAGCTTTCGCTGGTCCGCGACAAGGCGATCCTGGGCTTCCACTTGAAGGCCCGCGAAGGAAACCAGTTCGATCCGGCGGCGGTGCAAATCTACCGCGAAGGCGCGCCGGTAAAGCCCAAGTACGCGCGAGCGGACCTGCTTGGAACGACCGATAGCCTTGTGGTGGCCGAATTGGCTGCGGGCAACTACAGCATTGACGTTTCCGGCCAGATCGGCAGCCGGAGCCAGTTCCGGTTGGATGTATTTCTGGTCGGCGACGTGGACGGCGACCATACGGTAGATCGGGACGACCTGAACCTCATTCGCCAGAGTTACGGGGCCCGCGCCGGCAGCAGCCG
>DAOWNK010000019.1 GCA_030642635.1 Pirellulales bacterium | reverse complement strand
GTGCGGAACGCGGCCCGGCCAAGCGAAAAACCCGCAAAAAGACGGCGAAGAAAAAGGTGAAGAAGAAGGGGCCGGGGGCTAGGGGCTAGGGGCTGGGGGCTGGGGGCTGGGTGCCATGCCCACGCTTGCCGTGGGCATGAAATGTCAGACACGTCGCCGGTCTCGTAGGATGGGTGCTCGCACCACGTCGTGTGCCGAACTCACGCTTGTCCGGCAATAACGTGCCGACTATACTGGTTGAATAATCATTGTTCGTCCAAGAACCAGGGGGAATCGAATGATACGACAATACATAAACGCGGCAATGGAGCACGCCAAGTACGAAATCCTCGCGGACGACGGGAGCTACTATGGCGAGATTCCGGTCTGTCCCGGCGTCTACGCCAACGAAGACGCGCTGGAGGCTTGTCGCAGGGAACTGGAGGAAGTGCTGGAAGATTGGATTCTGCTGCGGGTGCATAGGCAACATCCACTTCCGGAGATTGACGGCATCGCCCTTGAGGTACGAAAAGAGCAGGTGGCCTGATGCCCAAGTTCGGGCCAATCAAGCGGCGCGATCTCGTTCGTTGTCTACGACGCACCGGTTTTGACGGACCTTACTCGGGTGGAAGACATCCTTTCATGATGAAGGGCGATCTTACTATCACAGTACCCAACCCACACCGGCAAGACATTGGCCGGGAACTGCTTGCTCGAATACTTCGCCAGGCGGAGATATCTAAGGAAGAGTGGGAGCGCCTTTGAGAATGGGAAAACAAATTAATTCAGTCTCGTAGGGTGGGTGCTCGCACCCACGCCGGTCTGCTATACTATTAGTGTGGTTATTCGACAAACTCTTTGGAGGCAACCAAATGAGCCAAGTAGTGGACGGACTCGTGACCGTCGTAGCGGGCCTTGGTCTTGAAGACCGCACAACACTGGTCGATCGTTTGATTTCCTCACAGATTCTCTCCGAATCCGCCGAGGATGCGCTGATTATCGCTTCGCGCCGAAACGAACCGGCCACAAGCTATCGGGAGTTGAACATTCACCCAACTCGTTCGTAGTGGCCCGATTCATCGGGTCCACCGGCTGAATGACCGAAAGACCGCATGAATGCGGTCACTACAAACCAGCTTTTGCTTTGTCATGAAGAAATCACTGGACCATCTTCCAAAACAAAAAAGAGACGAACTGGATCGTATCACCTCAATCATCCGTGCTCTGTGTAATGATGTTGAGATGATTATCCTGTTCGGCTCCTATGCCCGCGGTGATTGGAAAGAGGAAGCTGATCTCAAACCAGAAAGGAAATCAGGCCATAAATCCGATTATGATATTCTAACGGTTACAGAAAACAAATCAACAGCCGTAGATACCGGTATCTGGCATGAAGTCACCAGGGAATGCGATACTCTGGACTTGAGTACACATGTGCGCATCATTACCCACGATATCCAATACTTAAATACCCAATTGGCCGAAGGCCAGTATTTTTTCACGGATATCAAGAAAGAAAGTTGTCTGCTCTTTGACTCCGGCAATTTCAAGCTGGCCCGCAAACGAGAATTAAAACCTGAAGAGAAAAAACGTATTGCACAGGATTATTTTACCCACTGGCACAGAAAAGCTGAAAGCTTTTTTATCGATTCCAAGAACGCATATGATAGAAAAGATTATGAAAAATCCGCTTTTGAACTTCACCAAGCTGCGGAGTGCGCATACAAAACCTTACTTTTGGTTTTCACAGGCTACAATCCGAATGAGCATTGCCTCGGTATGTTGGGAGAAATAGCGGCAGAACAGGATGTTTCACTGGCCGATATATTTCCCAAAGATACTGAGGCAAAGCAAGAGCGGTTTGAGTTACTGGATTATGCCTATATTGGTGCCCGCTATGATCCGGATTACAAAATAACCCGGGAAGATTTGGAGTATTTGTCCGAACGGGTGAAGCTCTTGCTGGAGTTAACGGAGGAAATCTGCAAAGCAAAAATCGAGAGTCTTGTAGGATAGAATCAAATTTGGGTAGTTGATCTTTGAAAAGGTGTGTGGCTAAATGGAGTTTACTCTTCCCCGCCCACCGCGATTGCATACGCCGTGGCGTGGGTGCGGCAGTGCGATATGCTCACCAGCATCTTGGCGATGCCTAGCTGCTGGACGACATCCTTTGCGCCGCCGTGCATGGACACTATCGGTCGGCCAGCCGGCTCGTTGCGTATCTCGACGTCGCGCCACGAAATGCCCTTCCGCCAGCCGGTGCCCAGCGCCTTCAGTATCGCCTCCTTTGCGGCCCAGCGGCCGGTGAAGTGCTGGGTGGCCTGTGCGCGGCTTTGGCAGTAGCTGATCTCCTCGGGCGTGTATACCCGCGAGATGAACAGCTCGCCGTGCCGCTCGATCATTCGTGCGATCCGCAGACATTCGGTAATGTCGGTGCCGATTCCAATAATGTCGGGCATGGTGAGTTAGGGGCTGGGGATTAGGGATTAGGGATTAGGGATTGGGGGTTTTGAGGTTTGAAATCAGTTAAAAGCCCCCGCACTGCGTGCGGGGGCACATGTGTGTGCTCTGTGTACGCGACCAACGCAAAGCGGCTTTATGGCCGAACACCGCAGGCGTTTTGTGCGCGGAGCAGCACCTCGGCGGCTTTTTTTCTCGCCACGGCGGCGCCGTCGCCGAGGATTTCGCGGACTCGCTGCGGCTCGGATTCCAACTCCGCCCGACGGGCGCGCGGCTCGGCAAAAAACCCTTCGGACAACTCGGCCAGTTTCTTCTTCACCTCTCCGTAGCCGAACCCGCCGGAGCAATACCTCTCGGCCAACTCCTTGCGTGCTGCATCGTCGGCAAACAGCGAATATAGCTGGAACAGGTGGTCGGACTGCGGGTCCTTCGGCTCCTCGACCGGCCGCGAGTCGGTCACTATCCGCATGATTTGTTTCTTCAGCACCTTCGGTTCCTCGAACACGTCGAGCGTATTGCCGTAGCTTTTCGACATTTTCTCGCCGTCGGTGCCGGGCACTTTAGCCGAGGTGTCGAGCACCTTCGCCTTGGGCATTACGAACGTCTCGCCGAAGTGGTGGTTGAACCCGGCGGCCAGGTCGCGGCAGACCTCAATGTGCTGCACCTGGTCCTCGCCGACCGGGACCGTGTCGGAGTCGTACGCCAGTATATCGGCCGCCTGGAGCACCGGATATGCGAACAGCCCGGCGCCGGCCGTCAGCCCCTTGGCCTTCTTGTCTTTGTATGCGTGAGACCGCTCCAACAGTCCCATCGACGTACCGGTCAGCAGCAGCCAGCACAACTCGCTCACTTCCGGCACGTCCGATTGCACGAACAGTGTTGCCCGATCCGGGTCAAGCCCCAGCGCCAGCAAGTCGATCGCCGCATCCGTCGTGAGTTGCCGCAACCGCTCGGGATCGCGCACGGTGGTCAGCGCGTGCAGGTTTGCGATGAAGTAAAAGGCATCCTCCGCCTCATCCTGCAGTTCGATGTACTGCCGGATCGCACCGAAGTAGTTTCCCCAGTGGAACCGTCCGGTCGGTTGGATGCCTGATAGGACTCGCATGATAAGTTAGGGATTAGGGATTGTTTAGCCCCGGCGTCCACGCCGGGAAAACACGCCGCGTAGACGCGGCGGCTAAACTTCTATTGTTTCGTTATCGTTCCCACCACATCGGCCACGCACGTTGCGCCGAGCCGAGCCAGTGCGTCGGGCAGTGCATCTAGTATTTTGACAGAAACGGTCGGGTTGTAAAAGTTGGCCGTGCCGATCTGCACCGCCGTGGCGCCGGCAACGAGAAACTCCATTACGTCGTTGATGTTTGCAATTCCTCCGATCCCCATCAGCGGGATATCAACCGCAGCGGCCACTTGATATACGATCCTAATCGCAATCGGTTTGATAGCCGGCCCGCTCAGCCCTCCCAAGACATTTCCTAGTATAGGTCGTCGTCGCCGCCAGTCTACGGCCATTCCCAGGCATGTGTTGACCAGTGAGAGTGCATCGGCCCCGCCCTGTTCTGCCGCCTGTGCGATTGCAACAACGTTGGTCACGTTCGGGGTAAGCTTGGCCAGCACCGGCAAGGAGCAGGCGTCTCGCACTCCGGCGACCACACGCCGACACGAGTCCGGATCGGTGCCGAAATCGACCCCGCCGGTCACGTTCGGGCAGGAAACGTTCAACTCCAATGCGTCGACGCCCGGCACGGCGTCCATCCGGGCGGCCATCCGGGTGAACTCATCCTGCGTACGGCCGGCGATGCTGACGATGGTCGCCGGGGCAAGCGAGGCCAGATATGGCAACTTCTCGGCGATGAACGCCTCGATCCCGTCGTTGTCCAGCCCGATCGAGTTGAGCATCCCGCAGGCGGTCTCGACGGTTCTGGGCGGTGGGTTGCCGGGTCGCGGCTCCTGGGTGATGGTCTTCGGCAGAATTGCCCCAAGCCGGGCAAGGTCGACCAGTCCGGCCATCTCCCGGGCATAGCCGAACGTGCCCGAGGCCACGGCGATCGGGTTGGCCAGCCGCAGCCGGCCAAGCTGAACGTCGAGGCGGACAGGGTGTGGAGTTTCAGTTGGATTCACACCCTACATTATCTGCAACGGGGCGATTAGATCAACCCGCCGTGCGTCCGGTACGGCGTCATGTGATTCGGCTGATCGAGAAACCAAATCCGTTCCCAATCGTCCAGCAACAGACGCAGGTTTTCCGATGTGAAGATCAATTGTTGCGTTCGGCGTGCCGGGTCGCCCGAATAGGCCGGGAGAATACACCCGACCGTCGTGCTGACCATCATGCCCAGCGCAACGGCTAACAACAGTTTGCGCATACCGCGATTCCTCCGTGAAACGACAAGTGTGGGTAGTAGGGATTAGGGATTAGAGGAGAGAGGAGAGAGAAGGGAAGAGTGATTGTAAGTCCATCTCTCTTCTCTCCTCTCTCTTCCCTCTTCTGATCTACCCCTGGCTCCTAATGTTGCGTCACCGGTTCTCTGGAAGGCCTGTTCTCGGCTGCCATGGCCTTGGCCGCCTTGGCCGCCGCTTGTTGCTCCATCTGTCGAACTCGTGCTTCCATCTCCTTGCCTGGCTTGAAGGTGACGACGAATTTTTCCGGCACAAAGACCTTTTCCCCGGTCCGTGGGTTCCGTGCTTTGCGTGCCGCACGACGCTTAACCTCAAAGACGCCGAAATTGCGCAGCTCGATTCGTTCTTCTGTGACCAGGGTGTCGACGATGGCGTCGAGCGTTTTCTGTACGATCTTTTTTGCGTCAAGTTGCGTCAGCCCGGTCTCTTCGGAAATGATCCGAACGATCTCTTTCTTAGTCACGACTCGGTTCTCCCTGGAACAGGAGGGCGTCGCAGGCGTCAAAAGTGCTCTCCTGCGTAGCGGCCCGGATATGCTCCAAGTCTAGGCCCCATAACGACTAAAGTCAAGATCAATCGTTCCTGTCGCCGTCCGAAGCCGGGCATTTTTCCCGATACGGTCATATAATTCACACGGTTTCGGCAAACCGGCCGAATTGTCGTAAATGCTTGTTGTCAAAGAACTTACCCACGGCAGATCGCAGGACTTTCCGTAACCCCTTCCCTGAGAAGGGGTTACGAAAACACCCGAAATCCTCAATCGTATCTGGAATCTTATATCGGACAGGCAACCGGAAAACTCTAGCCAGACCGTATAATCGGCAAAAACGCAACTCTTCGGCCATTTGAGATTTTCCACCACATGGCGTTCAAGCCGCCGTACCGGCGGCTGCTAAACGTGGGAATTGGGCAAACTTTGCCGGTTGTTCCTTGTTTTCCGCCGCTGAAATGCCGACTTATCTAAAGTGAATCTGTCAATCTGTCATATCGTCGTCGGATGTTCTCTTGCAGCGGTTGCACCGGGCTGTTGCCATTTTGGTTGCTGCAACGTGCAAGGTGTTGCAGCGCAAAATGCCGCGGCGTGTTACTACAACCATCCTCGATTCCACCCGGTCCCTACCCGCCCTGTCTTTTCGCCGCGAGTGGCCGTGCTGCCGGCGGACTCGGTGCCGAGTATCGGTGCTCCGCAGATCGAGATGATCCTGCCGGACGTGCCCGATGAACCGGCCCTCGAGGAGATTCCCAGACCGCTGCCGGAACCGCCCGACGAGGACCGCACTGCCGATGTGCCGCGTCGGTTGTCCACCTCGGCGAGCCGTCCGAGTTGGATTTTCAACAGCCGGTAGTTTGGGCAGTCTTTAACGGTCATAACTTCGTCGGTCAAGGCCTCTCGCACGGCAGGCCGATCTATCAAGGGTAATGCGAACCACCTTCGATAGACTTCTGGCACCGTTGGTTCTGCTGTTGTTGTTTACAACTTCGGGTGTGGGTTCTCCGCTGCGCAATACGCCCATAGTTCGGGCGGTCAAGCGCGCCAAGCCCGCGGTGGTGAATATACGCGGCGAGAAAACAATCACCGATGACGGCCTGCAGGCCGGCCACGGCCAGTTCGGGCGTCGGGTAAACGGCATGGGCACCGGCGTGGTGATCGACCCGCGCGGATACATCATAACCAACCACCACGTGGTCGACGGCGTGCAGCCAATTCGGGTTACGCTGGACGACGGTCGGACGCTGATCGGGAAACTGATCGCACGGGACACAGAGACCGACCTGGCTGTGATCAAGGTCGATCCACCGGATGATATGCAGGTGATTACCATCGGCGCCTCGTCGGACCTGATGCCGGGCGAACCGGTAGTGGCGGTCGGCAACGCATACGGATACGAGCATACGGCCACACGAGGCATCATCAGCGCAGTGCACCGGTCCGTGCAGGTCAACGACGCACAATACTACGACGACCTAATCCAGACGGACGCGAGCATCAACCCGGGCAACTCGGGCGGGCCGCTGTTGAACATCGACGGCGAGATGATCGGTATCAACGTGGCGGTCCGCGCCGGCGCGCAGGGGATCGGGTTCGCAATACCGACCAACAAGGTTATGAAGGTGGTCGCACGACTGCTGGCCTCCAGCACGGCGTGCAATACGTGGCACGGCGTTGCGCTTAGCGCCAAAGCAGGAGCGTGCGATGAGGGACTTGCGGTGGTGGCGGTCGAACGTAACAGTCCCGCTGCAGCCGTCGGATTGAAACCAGGCGATATGATCACCTCTGTCGATGATATTCGGACGCGACGCAACCTCGATTTTCATCTGGCGATGCTCCAGCGCAAAGCGGGCGAGAAAATCGAGATTGCCGTGCGCCGGGCCGACAACCCGCTGACCGTGCAGCTTACGTTGGCCGCCGCTGTAAAGAAACGCAACGAGCCGACACATCCGGCTTGGACGCTGCTGGGAATGAAGCTCAAACCGATCCCAGCCGACGAATTCCACAAAAAGCACCACACCAAATATCGCGGCGGACTGACGGTAAAAGCCGTCCGGCCGGGCAGCCCAGCCGCCGACCAGGGCATCCGCTCGGGAGACGTGCTCGTGGGGATGCACATCTGGGAGACCGTTTCGTTGGATAACGTCTCATATATCATCTCTCGTCCCGACTTCGCCGCCATAAGCCCGCTTAAGTTCTTCATACTCCGCGACAAGGAAACGCTATACGGCTATCTGCCGGTGACGGTGAAGACGGCACAGCGGTAGCCGCTTGCGGCTTAGCAACCGTTTGTGTAGGTGTATTGCGAAGCCGCAAGCGGCTACAATAGGTTGCATGGAATCGGAGTTGATCCGCTGGCTGCGCGACCGTCTGCCGCCACACCCGCTGTTGCGGCTGGGGCCTGGCGACGATGCTGCCGTGTTAGAAATGGCCGACGTCGATCGCTGCGTGATGACCGTCGATATGCTTACCGATCAGGTCGATTTCGATCTGTCCAAGGTTGATCCGCGTAGGGTGGGGCGAAAGTGCCTGGCGGTAAACCTAAGCGACCTGGCCGCCATGGCCGCCCGGCCGCTGGCCGGCGTGGTGGCAGTAGCCCTGCCTCGCAGCGGCGGCATGGAGCTGGCCGTTGCGCTCTACGAGGGCATCCTGCCGCTTGCCGAACGGTACGATTTGGCCATAGCCGGCGGCGATACGAACAGTTGGGACGGACTGCTTGCCGTAAGCGTCACACTCATAGGCGAGCCGACAGGCAGCGGGCCGCTGCGTCGCAACGGTGCACGGCCGGGCGACCGGATCGTAGTGACAGGCTCCTTCGGCGGCAGCATACTCGGCCGGCACCTCGACTTCGAGCCGCGAGTGCACGAGGCCGTGCTATTGAACGAACGTTACGATTTGCACGCCGGGATCGACGTGAGCGACTCGCTGTCAATCGACCTGGCACATCTAGTCACCGAAAGCGGTTGCGGGGCGATTGTACTGACCGACTCCGTACCGATAAGCAACGATGCACATCAGCTCAACGACGAGAAGACTCCGCTGGAACATGCCATGAGCGACGGCGAGGATTTCGAGCTTATCCTGGCCGTCGCCCCGGAGCAGGCCGAGCGGATGCTCGCCGAGCGGCCCGTGGGCGTGCCGCTTACTGAGATCGGGGAGTTTACGGCCGAGCCTGAGCTTTGGCAGGTGGACAATCAGGGTGTGCGAAGCAAGCTCACACCACGCGGTTGGGAACATCGATTTACATAAAGCCGCGACCGGTGGCCGCGCACCCATAAAGCTACTTTGCGGTGGTCGCAACAATGTCACTTGCAGTTTCTGTGGGCCGTTCACAATAGCAATTCGCCTACTTGACAGCGAACTCAGCGACAATTATACTTGAAAATATTCTGAAATCCTCGGTATCATTGGAACTACACCACTTACGAAAGGCGATTTCATGGACAGACGCAGATTCCTGAAGACCGGCGTACAGGCAACAGTTGCGACGACCCTCGTTGCGGACTGCACGAGGGCCGAGACGGCCGCGGCTACGCCGATCCCGGCATCCATGCTCAACGTGCTCAACGATTACACTGCAAAAGACCACCGGTGTCGCTTGCAGAATATCAGAATCTGCGAGCAGGGCATCCGCAGCCAATTGCGCAAGCACTTGATCACCAATTACCTGCCGGGTCAGTGCTGTTACAACTTGGGCGAGTATCCCTGTCTGAAGCCCTGGGACCCAGACGACTGGGACGAGCAGGAACTCGACAAGCTGCACAAGCATGGCATCCGGCTGATCCAGGTGCACGAAGAGTGGAACGATTCTCAGCGTCTTTTCGGGGGCCACAAGCTGGCCCCGCTGAACCCGGCCGGTTTCCGACGGTTCGTCGACATGGTGCACCGCCGCGGGATGAAGCTGATCGTCTACATCTCGACCGGCTTCTTCCAGCGGACCGATCCCGACTTCCGTCCCGAGTGGGCCAGGCAGCAAGACCTCGTGGAAATTTACTTCCATTACGCGCGTTGTTCGCCGGCGAGTCCCGGGTGGCGGGCGTATCTGTTGCCGCGTCTGGTCCGCATCCTGGACGAATACGGTGTGGACGGATTCTACAACGACGCAGGCTACATCCGCTTGGCCAACAACCCCCGTCCCCCAACCGACGATGAAGTGCCGGCCTTCGAAGAGTCCCCAACGCACGACGGCGCCGAGGCCGACCTGCTTGCGATTGTCTACAGCGAAGTGAAACGCCGCGGCGGAATCGTAAAGCTACACTTCAGCGCCACCAGGGCCCCACAAACCGATCTGAAGGTCTACGATTATCTTTGGGTCGGCGAAGGGGCAAGTAACGGGGACCGTTTTCGGGAAGCCGTCAAGGCCCACAGTCCCTACGTGGTTCCCCGCCTCGATATGAGCCGCGCCATAGTCGAAGACGAAAACGAAGAGTACCTGCATGCGATCCCATACATACAGTTCCCGCTCCTGCTGGCCGGGCGCCCCTTTACGGGCCAACGGGCAGCGATTCCAGGCATCGAATACCAACCAGAGGAAAAATGCTTCTGGACGCGACACTTACGGGCAATCTGGAAGCACTACCAGGCCCATCCAAACGGTCCGTTCAGCTACGGCTGGTGGGATTCTGTTCCGGGACGCCCGCAGGCCAGAACTACTCACACCAGATGGCTTGCGCAATACATGCCAATGGTGGAAGAAGGCACCTGGGCTTGGCTGGAAATCGGCGATTCGGACTTGATTCGCGGACCGCTGCCCGAAGGCGTTGTGGCTTCGGCGTTCGCCAATCGCCGGTTGTATTTGGTATTGGCAAACTACAACCGTTCGGACGCCGATATCCAGACCTCGGCCAAGTACGTCTCTGCCAGTGATCTTTCAGCCACCCTCAAAGACCATTGGCGCCTCAAAGCACGATCGCTACGTATTCTCCGCCAAGTGGCCTAGGGAATACTTGTGTGCAGACCTGAATGGCACTGCTGCACGCGGCGGCAGACACAATGATCTTGTGTCGCGACTTTATAATGCACCACATCACTTACGACGCCGCAGACGAGACCGCTACGGCCGCACTTGGGGCAGCGCTGGCCGAAGTGCTGCCCGACGGGACCACCGTGGCGCTGTGCGGCACCTTGGGCGCTGGCAAGACACGGCTGATCCGGGCGATTGCCGAAGCGGCCGGGGTCGACCGGCGCGATGTGGTCAGCCCCACTTTCGTGCTGATTAAGGAGTACCACGGCCGGCGGACGATCTACCACATCGATGCGTACCGGCTCTGCGACGAGGGCGAATTTTTGGAGCTTGGGCCGGACGAATATTTCGACGGCGACGCCGTGACGCTGGTCGAATGGGCAGATCGTGTAGAGGGTTGCCTGCCGCAGGAGCGGATCGAGGTTCGCATCGAGGTGACCGGCCGGCGATCGCGGCGGTTCGAGATCACCGCGATCGGCCGGCGATATGCAGCGGTGATTGACCGTTTACTGGGCATGTTAAATGAAGAGAAGAGAGAAGAGGGAAGAGAGAAGAGAGAGGAGCAATGAGTGGACATTCTCTCTTCACTCCTCTCTCTTCACTCCTCTCTCTTCACTTTAATCTCCCCCGAATCGAGCCGTTCGGTCCATTTTTGTACGGCGGTTTTTCGCTTGGCTGCGGTTTGCTCGGGCTTGTAGAACAGCCCCCAGCCGGTGATCTCCTTAAGGTTCCAGAAGCTCAACACCCGGGCCGCCAGCGTATCGTGATCGAGGTATCCGACCAGTCGGGCGGCGTGGCCGGCCTCCAGGTCGTTTTGCGTATATCCCCAGAGCATTCGATATATTCCCGCGGCGTCCTGTCCGTATTGTCGCTGCATGGCCTGTCGGACGGCGGCGGCCGTTTTGGGGCCTCGATGGACTGCACTGCAAAGTTGCTCGATGCATCTGGGCCAAATCTGCCTGCCCTCCGGCTCGTTCAGCACGACGACCATCGACTCCGGCTGGTCCATATAACCTAAGCATCGCGCGGCCAGCCAGGAAACCTCCTTGCGACGGTGATCGGCCAACTCGATCAGGCTCAAATCGGCCGAGCGGTCCGGGCCGATCGACCGCTCCAACACCGGGGCGGCCAACTCGTCCCAGGTGCTAAGCGCCGCGGAGTTGATCCATTCAGGCAGTTCCTTGACGGCGCCGGCCACGGCCGGTTGCTCACAGATCATCAAGTAATTTTCCGGTGCAACCGTAACGCTCTCCCGGCCGGCCTCTTCCCACAGGACTTTGCCCGATACGGCGTACAGCGACGCGGTCGTCGGCGCCGGCTCGGTTTCGGGGTTCGTCCCGGGCAGGCGAAGTCGATTCACGTCGACCGCCGAAACCGATTCTGCATCGGCCAGTACGACGGTCCCGCCGTGATTACCAAACAAGAGCCTGAGCCGGCAGTTCGGCTTATCGACCGCACGTAATATCGCCCGGCCGAAAGCGATCTTCATGCCCGGTGTGTCGTCGGCATCCGGTGGGACAAGTTCGATTTCGGTCCCGTCGATCAACTCGACGGCCACGCCGTTACCAAGCGTAATCAACGGGCGATAGGCAGGCAGCGCCAGCAGGCGTTGCCCGGACGTGACGACCTGGTCGGCCGCCACTCGCTGCCATGCACCGGTGTCGGTGTCCAGTCGCAGCAGCACCTGGTCGCCGGAAGTGAAGTGACCCATCGGCTGTTTCGGGGTTGGTTCGGCGGCTGGCGGCTGGGTGCTATCGGCCGGTGGTTCTATTACCAGTTCGTCGGCAGGGACATCAGGCGTGGCCGCGGCATCCGGCGTATCATCTTCCGGCATTTCTGGGGCGGCCGGCGGCGGCTCGACTGGACCACCGGGCGGCTCGACCGTCTCCGTCGTCTCCGTCGTCTCTGGCAATGCCGATTCTTCGCCCGACGGCTCCACCCTCAGAACATTAACACCGGGCGGTTCTGTGTCTGACGGCGTAGTGTCTGACGGCGTAGGTATAGAAGTATCTTCGATCAGCGGCTGTTCGACGACCGGAGGTTTTAGTTCGTCCGGACGTTGAGCGATCTGCCGTTCGGCCGGCTTGCCTGCCAGCATGTCGCCCAAAAATGTACCCGGCTCGAGTTGGCCGAACGCGATCAACACTGCCAGCACAAACCCGACCGTCGCCGCCACGGCAACCGCGATCGGCCATAACCGGCGTCTGGGCGGCCGGTCGCGGAGGTACTCCGGTACTGTCGGCTTTTGCCGGGTTTTGGTCTTCTCCGGCTCGTCGGCCGGCTTACCGTCTCCGGAGGTTTTTGCAGCATCATCAGCGGCAGCCGTTTGCTTCTCGGCCTCCGACTCGGCGACCAATTGCTCGACGAGCCGATACATCCGCTCTCGGGCGTCAGGGTCGATCTCGGCCGGCTCGCCCAACACCAAGGTCAATATCTGGTGGCATGAGGAAACCTCGGCCAGTTGTACGTCGGAATCGAGGCAAACCTTCTCGAAGTCGGTCACTCGCTCGTCGTGCAGCGTGTTGTCGAGGTATTCGGCCACGGTATTGGCGTCAAGTTGCTGTGTGCCGTCGGTAAGCCCGGGTGCGGCCAGCCGCAGCCGTCGCATCACGTCTCGTGTGCGGTGCAGCAGGTTTGTGGCATATTCGCTCTCCTCGATCTTTTTGCGAATATCCTCGGCGTCTTCAGGTTCCAGAATCCCGTCCATGTAGGCAAGCATGGTTCGCAGTGTAAGTCGCATGGTAATGGTGCTCCTGTGTTTCACCCAACAAAGTTCCTCTATAGATAATAGTGTCGGTTTGTGCTCGAATCCGTGCAGAAAAACGGGAGAATTGGTCGGTTTCTTGTTTGCTTTGATTATCTTGGCCGGTCATTGACATTAAGATTGCTAATGGTATGATTGATGTTGTCATGCAAATAGAAGAACAATGAGATTCAATCACCCCAAACCCGACGGCCTGTACAACCCACAGTGGGAACACGATGCCTGCGGGATCGGTGCAATCGTGAACATCTCCGGATGTCGGGAACATGCAATCATCGAGCTTGGCAGGCAGGTACTTATGAACCTGCAACACCGTGGTGCGGCGGGTGCCGACGGGGTGACCGGCGACGGTGCCGGAATGTTGATACAACTACCACACGAATTCTTCGCGGCCCAGGCCGGACGGCTCGCCACGACGCTCCCCGAACCTGGTCGATACGGCGTGGCCATGGTCTTTCTACCACAGGACGAGGAACTCCGCGACCGTTGCGAAGAAGCCCTTGTCGAGGCGATCAATAACGGCGGGTTGAAAGTGCTGTCAGTCCGCGATGTGCCTACCGAGAACGCATGTCTCGGTGAGATCGCCAGAAGTGCCGAGCCGGTCGTCCGGCAGGTGTTCATCGACGGCGAGAACCTTGCCGACGAGCAGCTCGAGCGGCGGCTGTTCCTGATCCGCAAGCGGGTCGAGCACCGCGTGCGAAGCCGATTCGGCCACGCGGCGGACGACTTTTACCTGCCGTCGATCTCCTGCCGAACGATCTGCTACAAGGGTATGTTCCTTGCGCCGCAGTTGTTCGATTACTACCAGGACCTTTCAGACGATCGCATGACCACCGCTCTGGCGATAGTACACCAGCGTTACAGCACGAACACGTTCCCTAGTTGGAAGCTTGCCCAACCGCTACGTATGGTCGCGCACAACGGCGAGATCAACACGCTGCGCGGCAACGCACACCGGTTGCAGAATTGCGAGAGGACGATGCGTGCGCCGACGTTGGCAGAAGACCTTTCCGACATCTTCCCGATTCTGGAACCGGGTGCGAGCGATTCGGCATGTTTCGACAATGCGATGGAACTGCTGGTCCGCGCCGGCCGGTCGGCGCCACATGCTTTGATGATGATGATCCCCGAGGCCTTCGGGCCGTGCTATCACATCAGTACCGACAAGCGTGCGTTTTACGAGTATCATTCGGCGATGATGGAACCGTGGGACGGACCGGCGGCGATGGTCTTTACCGACGGCGTGTTGGTCGGCGGCACGCTCGACCGCAACGGGTTGCGCCCGTGCCGGTACGTCGTTACGACCGACGGTTTGGTGGTGCTGGCCAGTGAAGTCGGTGTGATCGAGTTTCCGCCGGGAAAGATTCGCCAAAAGGGCCGCCTTCAGCCGGGACGCATGTTCCTGGTCGATACCGGCGAAGGTCGCATAGTGGTCGACAACGAAATCAAGGGTAAAATCGCCCGGCAAAAACCGTATCGCCGCTGGCTGGAAGAGAACCGCATCGAGCTGCGCGGGCTGTTCCAACCGTCACGCTCCGCACCGAGCGATCCGGGCACGTTGGCTGTGCGTTTGCGAGCGTTCGGCTACACACGTGAAGACCTGCAAATGATCGTCGCTCCCATGGCGGCAAACGGCCAAGAGCCGATCGGTTCGATGGGTACCGACACGCCGTTGGCGGTGCTGTCGAACCGGGCGAAGCCGCTGTTTAATTACTTCAAACAGTTGTTCGCCCAGGTGACCAACCCGCCGATCGATCCGTTACGTGAGGGCCTGGTGATGTCGCTTATGACGTACACCGGCCGTCAGAAGAACTTGTTGGACGAAACGCCCGAGCACTGCCGACAGCTAAAGCTGCCGCACCCGATCCTAACCTGCGAAGATATGCACCGGCTGCAGAGCGTCGAGCGTGGCGATTTCAAGGTGGCCACGCTGGAGTCGTTCTTTGACGCCGTTGCGGCCGACCCGGGTAATGCACTTCGAGCGGCGCTGGACCGCCTGGTCGACGCGGCCGCCGATGCGATACGCGACGGTGCATCGCTGCTTGCCATAAGCGACCGAGGCATCTCGCCCGAGAAGGCGCCGATCCCAAGCCTGCTGGCCACCGCCGCACTGCACCACGGTCTGCTCGAACTGCAGCTGCGCGGGCAGGCCGGCATCGTCGTCGAGAGCGGCGAACCACGCGAGGTAATGCACTTCTGCCTGCTGTGCGGCTATGGGGCCAATGCGATCAACCCGTACATGGTCTTCGAGGCCGTCGAAAAGTTGCAACGCGACGGCGACCTGCCGGCAGACGTTGAGTTGAATCAACTCTCCGACCAATACATCACTGCGGTGAAAAAAGGCATTTTGAAGACGATGTCGAAGATGGGTATCTCGACGCTGCGCAGCTACCATTCGGCCCAGCAGTTCGAGGCGGTCGGGCTGAACCGCGAATTGATCGATCGGTACTTCACCGGCACGGCCTCCCGAATTGAAGGTGTCTCCTTGGACGCAATTGCCAAAGAGGCCGTCGCGCGGCACCGTGCAGCGTTCGAGCCGAGATGCCACGGAGAGTTGGACTTCGATTTCGGCGGCGAGTACCACTTCCGCCTGGACGGTGAAAAACACCTGTGGAACCCGCAGACCATCGCCGATCTTCAACATGCCGTCAGAACCGACGACCAGGAAGCATACGACAGATACGCCGCGTCTATCAACGATCAGAGTCGCGAGTCGGCCACGCTGCGGGGGCTTTTCGCGTTTGTCCCTGGGGAACCGGTCCCGTTGGAGGAAGTAGAGCCGGTCGCCGAGATCGTCAAGCGGTTCTATACCGGTGCCATGTCGCACGGATCAATCAGCAAGGAGGCCCACGAGGCGTTGGCGATTGCCATGAACCGGCTCGGTGCAATGGCCAACACAGGCGAAGGTGGTGAGGACTCCAAGAGATACGAGCCGCTGCCCGGCGGTGATTCGGCCAACTGTGGTATCAAACAGGTGGCAAGCGGGCGGTTCGGCGTTACGATGGAATATCTCTCACACGCGAGGATGCTGCAAATAGAAATGGCACAGGGCGCGAAGCCGGGCGAAGGCGGCCAGTTGCCCGGCCACAAAGTCACCGAGGAGATCGCACGAATGCGGCACTCCACGCCCGGTGTGTCGCTGATCTCACCGCCGCCGCACCATGACATTTATTCCATCGAAGACCTCGCGCAGTTGATCTACGACCTGAAGTGCAGCAACCCGCCCAGCCGCGACGGGACTGAACCTGGCGCGATGGTTTCGGTTAAGCTGGTCTCCGAAGTGGGCGTGGGCACGGTAGCGGCCGGTGTGGCGAAGGGGCTTGCCGACGAGGTGCTCATAAGCGGCCACGACGGCGGCACGGGAGCCAGCCCGCTCAGCTCGATCAAACACGCCGGCGCGCCTTGGGAGATCGGCCTGGCCGAAACGCAACAGACGCTCGTAAAGAACCGCCTGCGCGACCGGATTCTCGTGCAGGTCGACGGCCAGTTGAAGACCGGCCGCGACGTGGTAGTAGCCGCATTGTTGGGTGCCGAGCGGTTCGGGTTCGGCACTACCGCGCTGGTATCGCTCGGGTGCGTAATGATGCGCAAGTGCCACCTGGGAACCTGTCCGGTCGGCATCGCCACGCAGCGGGCCGAGTTGCGCAACCGATTCACCGGCCGCCCCGAATACGTAGTGCGGTTTCTCACGTTCGTTGCCGAGGAGGTCCGCCGGCACATGGCCGAATTAGGGTTCCGAAAGTTTGACGATATGGTCGGACATGTCGATCTGCTGGGTTGCCGGAAGGCAGTCGATCACTTCAAGGCGAAGGGGCTGGACTTCTCGGCACTGTTCGCCATGCCAGAGGGCGCCGACGAACACCCGTTGCGTCGGACGCACTCGCAAGCCAACTCGCATAAGGACCATCTCGACTGGACTATACTGGAGAAAATCGGCGAGTGCCTCGACACCGGGAAGCCGATCAGCATCGATCTGCCGATACGCAACATCCACCGCACGGTTGGAACGATTTTGAGCAACCGGATCGTCCGCCGGCACGGTGTGAATGGCTTGGCGGACAATACGCTCAAGATCACGCTGCGAGGCTCGGCGGGCCAGAGTTTTGGGGCGTTTCTGGCACCTGGCGTTACTCTCCGGCTTATTGGCGAGTCGAACGATTACCTAGGCAAGGGGCTTTCCGGTGGCCGGATCGTCGTGGTTGCCCCGCCAGGCTCAGCGTTTAACCCTGCTGAAAACGTTATCGTCGGCAATACGCTTCTGTACGGCGCCACCGCCGGCGAGGTGTTCATCGGCGGCCTGGCCGGCGAGCGGTTTGCCGTAAGAAACAGCGGTGCCGTGGCCGTGGTCGAGGGCGTCGGAGATCATGGCTGCGAGTATATGACCGGCGGGGTTGTCGTGGTGATCGGCCGGACCGGTCGGAATTTTGCCGCCGGTATGAGCGGAGGGGTTGCATACGTGCTCGACGAACATCAACTGTTCGACACGCTGTGCAACCTCGACATGGTAGACCTGGAGTCGATCTGGCAAGAAGAGGACCGCAAGATACTCCACAACCTGATCGGCCGACACGCACAAAATACCGACAGCCGACAGGCACGATACATACTCGATAACTGGCAGGAAATGGCCGGCAAGTTCGTCAAGGTAATGCCGATCGACTATCGCAAAGCCTTAGAACGGCTACGCGAACGGGAACAGGCCAAGGACGAAGAGACACCGTTCACCGAGGAGGTGTTCAGTGGGTAACCCGACAGGCTTTTTGGAAATTTCTCGTGTAACGCTCATCCACCGGCCGATCGCCGAGCGGATTCTCGACTGGCAAGAGATCGACCGACCGATGACAGACCGCGTGCTGGCCGAACAGGCATCGCGGTGTATGGATTGCGGTGTGCCGTTTTGTCATGGGATCGGCTGCCCGTCGGGGAATCGCATTCCCGAGTTCAACGACCTGGTCTATTGCGGCCGTTGGCGCGAGGCGGCTGAGAACTTGCACTCGACCAACAATTTTCCCGAGATAACCGGCCGTGTGTGCCCGGCGCCATGTGAGGCCGCCTGCACGTTGGCCATAAACGACGACGCGGTGAACATCAAACACATCGAGTGTCGGATCGCTGAGCGGGCGTTCGCCGAGGGTTGGATCAAACCGGTTCGGGCCGAGCACCGCACCGGCAAAAAAGCGGCAATCGTCGGCTCAGGACCGGCCGGCCTGGCCGCTGCACAACAACTCGCCCGCGCGGGCCACGAAGTAGTCGTGTTCGAAAAGGACGACCGGCTCGGCGGCTTGCTGCGATACGGGATTCCCGATTTCAAACTTCAGAAACACGTAGTCGACCGTCGGCTGGAACAGATGGTCGCCGAGGGCGTTAAGTTCGAGCCTGATGTGACTGTAGGCGAAGACATCTCCACGCGTTACTTGCAGAAGATGTTCGACGCCGTTTGCCTGTGCATGGGAGCAGGTCAGCCGCGAAAGCTGTCCGTGTCCGGGGCGCAACGCGAAGGTGTTTACTATGCCATGGAGTTCCTTGTTCAGCAGAATCGTCGGGCAGCAGGCGACGACGAACCCGATCGCGATTATCAGCGAATCCATGCCAAAGGCAAACATGTAGTGGTTATCGGCGGCGGCGATACCGGCAGCGATTGCGTGGGCACGGCGATCCGTCAGGGTGCGGCGTCGGTAACACAGCTTGAAATCCTCCCGAAACCGCCGGAAGGGATCAACCCGGAAACACCATGGCCGCAGTGGCCGAAAATTTTACGTACTTCCTCCTCACAGGAAGAGGGCTGCCGGCGACGTTGGGGCGTGCTGACCAAGGAGCTTGCCGGCACGGGAGTTCGCGTGAGTGAACTGCACGGCTGCGATGTCGACTGGAGCAAGGGCGCCAAGGGTTGGGAGATGAAGCCCCGTGCGGGCACCGATTTTGTCATCCCGGCCGAGTTGGTTCTGATTGCAACGGGGTTCGTCCACGTGGTTCACACCGGACTGATCGAGACGCTCGACCTGGAGCTTGACGCCCGCGGCAACGTGGCAACCAACGGTTGGATGACCGGCACCCCGGGCATTTTTGCCGCCGGCGATGCCGTTGCGGGTGCGTCGTTGGTTGTCCACGCCATAAACCACGGTCGTCGGGTCGCCGCCGCGGTGGACCGTTGGTTTGGCACGTAGATAGTAGATTCCCTGAATCGTGTAAGTCCATTAAAAGTTATACTCCACGCCGACAAACGCACCGTGCAGGATCAGGTCGGCGTTGGTGTCGATATTATTAATTGTTGGTATATCGGCCACCTGGTTGGGGATTTGGTTGTCGGCCAGCCCGACGCCGGTGATCGCCACCACGCGGTATCCGACCTTTGCACTCCACCGTTGGCTGAACTGCCACTGCATGCCCAGGTCGATCTGCCCGAGGAACGATAGGACGTCCTTGTGCGAGCTGACCGGGTACACTTCGCCCGGATAGGCGGTCTGTGTGGCGCGTGTTGCGTCGCCCAAGTGCAGCTCGAAAAAGTTCCGGATATGGTTGTCGTACACCCCGAACCTGGGCGCGACGAACAGCCGCCACTGGGGCGCCACGCGGTAACCTGCGTCGCAGCCGAGCTGGAACCCGATCAAGTTGTTCTCGATCTGGTCGGTCAGATACGCCTGGTCGGCTCCGTGGCTCCATGTACCGCCGGCGCGAACCGAGCCGAACAGCAACTCTTCCTCGAACCGGAAGTACCGTACGCCAGCCAACCAACTGAAATCCCAATAGCCGCTGCCCTCGCAGAAGGCCGGATAGTGGACCATGTTGATCTCGACGTTATGGAACTCGTTTCTGCGCTGCAGGAGGTGTTCATCGGCGCCATTAAACCACAGGTCGGCCGCGGCGCCGCCGAAGAATATATCGTCGAAGTTCAGCGGCGAGTCTACCTGTGCGGCTCCGTTCCTGGTCATCAGCCGTCCGGTAAACGGTTCGGTGGTCCAGTAGACGGCCTCCAGTGCCCGATGTCCGCAGCCGCAGAACCGGCGTCCGAAGCGTATCTCACCGCCCCATTGCCACGCCATGTTTATGTCTTGCGTGCCGGACAGCTTGGTCGTCACGTCGCCGGCGTCGCAGGTGGTCCAAAGCTGGTTGGCCTTATCGCGGCCCAGCACCAGTGTGGATACCGAGGCGTACCAGACCGGCTGTGTCTGGCAGCCGCCGGCTATTGCTCGCTCGAACCATCCGGTAACTCCGCCAAAAGTTCCGTAGGTCGTGCCGCATCCGCAATCGGCACATCCGCAGTCTGCCGGTTCGCACGACTCGCTGAGCATCTGGTCGACAACGCTCGGCCGGTCGGGGGTTTTCTCACCGCCGGCCGGGACCGGTGGTGCAGGTGGTTTCGGCGTGGACGCTGCAACCTCATGCGAGGCGTAAGGCGGTATAGGCCGGACCAACTCAGGGGTGGCATAGCTGGTGTACGCAGCCGGCGTTGCTGTAGATTCTTGCAGGTTCAGCATCTCGGGCGAACCGTACAGACCGAATTGTGCCTGGGCGGTCGTAGCACTTAAGACCACAAAACCTACCAATAATGTGACATGAAGAATCTTCATGATTAAGACTCCTTTCTATGGGATATGCCCCATCCATTCCTTATACGTACAACCCATCGTCGCCCCGACGGTTGGGGATTTGGTAAATTTGCAGCCGGAAGTCTCGTTTTGATAAGCCGCGTAATGGCAATCGGCGCTACCGGCGCTACCATAAAAAAGCGGCACCAGACCGGAATGCTGCTATTCGATACAATCGGTATAAACCGTCGTTGCAATCGGTATAAGCCGTCAGTCGTCAGCTATCAGCAGTCAGTTATCGGCTGGAAGGAAACGTTTAGCCGCTGCGTCCACGCGGCGTGCTTCCCGGCGTGGACGCCGGGGCTAAACATCTGACTGCTGAGAGTTTGTGAATAAATTGATTTCTCGGGAAAATGCCGTTTTCTTTAAGCACGAAAATGTATGATTTCGTCTCCGTAGGATAGCGCCGATGTCAAATCGAAGGTTTTTGAAACCCGAATTCGATGTGGTTTTGATT
>DAOWNK010000347.1 GCA_030642635.1 Pirellulales bacterium | reverse complement strand
GGCAAGGCCACGGCCGGACCGGCGGAACTGGCGACGAAAATATGCACCGCGCCGGTGTCGGCCTTGGGGTCCTCAACGTGAATACCGTCGGAATAGTGAAGGTAGGTCATCTGTTGCGAATCGTCGGGCCGGCAGAGACCGTGATAGTCCCGCAGCGATACGAAGGGCCTGATGCGCAGCATTCCGCTGGGGCCGGAAATCAGCGTCCAGCGAACAGCCACGGCGTTGGCGGCTTCAGCAAGGATGATCTCCTTTAGCACCTCGGCCTCGCCGCAGCGATAAACGAACGTCGCGGCAAGGTCATTGCGGAACTCGATCAGGTTTGCCCGCCCATCGGGCGAAAACGACCCCTCGAACTCGAACGCCGCCAGATCGAACGACTTTTGGCCCGAAAGGACCAACTGGTCCGCCAGGCAGTTCAGCGCGACGATTCTTCCGACCGGTGGAGCCGTCGCCGCCACCAGCAGACCGTGATACTGCCGGGTGTTGACGCCGACGACCGTCGAAGAGGCGTACGCGCCGAGTTTGTTGGCGATAAGCCACTCCCGCGACAACAACTCATCAGCCTCGCCGCGGCAGTCAATGATTATCGGCGACGGCAGAACTGTGTCTTGAGATACGCCAGCCATACAGTTATCATATCAACTTCTCTGAACAGGAGACTATTGAAAATGTACGCACAGATCAGTTATTGGGCATTCAAGGACGGCTTGAGCGGCAAGCGCAGCGTTTCCGAGGCGATGCGGCTGGCGAAGAGGTGCGGCTTCGACGGCATCGAACTGGCCGTAAGCCCCGCGGGCGACCTGACGCCGAACACCTCCGCCGGCAAGTGCAGACAGATCGCCGCCGAAGCCAAGGAAATCGGCATAAAAATCGGCTCGGTCGCCAGCGGGCTTCTTTGGCAGGCCAATCCCGCCTCTGCCTCCAAGCGCGTGCGCGACAAGGCGCTGGCTACGACAATCAAGTGCCTGCGCGTTACCGCCGACCTGGGCGCAAAGCACCTGCTCGTGCTGCCTGGGCACGTGGATGTGTTCTTCATGCCCGATGCGGAGGTCGTGCCCTACGACGACTGCTACAAGCAGGCGCTGGCCTTCTGCAAAGCCGTCGGACGGACCGCCGAAAAACTCGGCATCTATGCCTGCGCCGAAAACGTCTGGAACAAGTTCCTCATCAGCCCCCTGGCGTTCAGGCAATTCCTCAAGGACGTCGCAAGCCCGCGCGTGGCGGCCTACTTCGACGTTGGCAACGTCTGGAACTTCGGCTATCCGCAGCACTGGATCAGGATTCTGGGTCGGAGGATCAAGCGCGTGCACGTGAAAGATTTTAAGCGCGCCGTAGGGACCGCAGAGGGTTTTTGCAACATCGGAGAGGGCGACGTCCCGCTGGCCGAGAGCCTGAAGATGCTGGCCCGCCTCGGCTACAACGGGCCGGTTACCGCCGAGATATTCCCCGGCCCGGACGACAAAAATGAAATGGCCTTCCTCCGCAAGACTGCCAGGCGTCTGAAAAAAATACTGCCCCATGCAAAGTCAGTAGCCGGTAGCCGGTAGCCGGTAGCCGGTAAAAACGGATCCATTTACTGGCTACTGCCCACCAAATTGAAAGGAGCATCACCTTGACCGTAAAAGTTGGGCTTGTCGGGCTTGGCATGATGGGCGCCACGCACTTTGCCGCCTACAGGAACGAGGTGGACGCCGCCGAGGTTGTCGCCGTCTGCGACGCTCGCGCCGAGCGGCTGGCGCCCGCCGCCGATGCGGTCGAGGGTAACATCGACACGGGCGCCGGCGACCGGATGGACTTCAGCGGCATCAGGACCCACACCGAGATCGACCGGCTGCTGGGCGAACCAGACATCGACATGGTGGACCTTTGCCTGCCGACGCACCTGCACGCGCCGATGACGATTAAGGCCCTTGCCGCCGGCAAGCACGTCTTCTGCGAGAAGCCCATGGCCCTGACGGCCGGCGATGCGAACAAGATGATTGCCGCGGCCGACAATGCCGGCAAAATGCTGATGATAGGCCACTGCCTGCGATTCTGGCCGGAATACGTCATGATAAAAGAGATGATAGATTCTTACCAGTACGGCAAGGTCCTCGGCGCGGTGCTCAGACGGGTCAGTCCGACCCCTACCTGGTCTGCGGACGGGTGGATGCTTCGGGCCGGCCAGAGCGGCCAGGCCGCCATTGACCTGCACGTCCATGACGTCGATACGGCCCAGAGGCTCTTCGGCGTCCCGTCGGCGGTAATCGCCACCGGCGTGAGACACAAAGACGGCGTCATCGGCCACATCATCGCGCAGTACGACTATGACGGCGGACCGAT
>DAOWNK010000329.1 GCA_030642635.1 Pirellulales bacterium | reverse complement strand
GTATTTGTAAGTTTATGCTAGCTGTTAGCAAGCATTCGTTGTTGAGGATCGAGGCCTCTGAACCCTAAAGCTCAACCCCTCGAAAAGTGCGGACTTCGCACTTAAAAACGGAAGAGCCCTATTTAATATATAGGAGACACACTCGAAATGTCAAGTTTATCCCTTGACTGGGGGAGGCAGAGGCCAATCAAGGCCGCCGTACCGGTGACCGCTAAACTGGGCCGATTCACACGTTCAGCCCCAATACCGTTGAATCAGTGATAACATCAAAGAAAACACAGTGGCACCGGCGTCCCGCCGGTGGTGCATAAGTAATGGGTATTACTTCGAGTTGCGTTACACCGGCGGGACGCCGGTGCCACTGTGCTGACGGTACGGCGGCTTGAGCACCATATATGGTGAAAAATCGGTGCTAATTTCAAACGGCTTTACCGTTTGGTGCCGGTATGTCCGTCAAGTCGAGTTTCCCTCGGCATGTTAAGCAGAACGTCGCCGGACCACTGTTCCACGTCCAGCGGCCGGCCGCCGTCGTCATGCCCGTCCGGGCCAATGCTGTAAAATATGTGCTCGATCGGGTCGGGCCGGTAGATGAGCGGTTTGCCGCTGAACGGATCTTCCGGCACGGCGGGTAGATATTTCGGCGCCAGTTCGGCCAGGCTCAGCGGTTCCTCGTCGTGCTCCAATCGGTACGCACGGATGGCCAACTCGCCGATCAGCAGCCGCAACCTCGCCAGTCGATACTTTCCCGCCCGGTCGACCGTCGCCAGCGGCTCTTTCCACTTGTTCTCGATCATATAAAGCGTGGCGTTCAGCCGGCCCTTCCAACCCTGGCTTCGGTCGCACCACGCCTTCTCCCGGGCGGTGCCTTCCTCAAGGAATTTCGTGCCGTCATCCAGCGGCATCAAGGCGTCGATCAACTTGCGGCACCGGTCGGCAGTGAGCCATTTTTTCAGGGCGTTAAGCTCCCGAATGCCTGTGTTTTCAACCGCCCAGCCGACCATCAGATGTATGAACAGCCCGCCGTGCGTGACGGCATGACCTAGGCGGACGGCATCCAGATAGCTCACGGCGGCCACGTTGGTATGTCCGTTCAGTTCGGCGAGTTTCCCTTCGGCCAGAAACGCCCGCCCCAACTTGTAGATAGGCAACTGTGATTGAAATGGGAACTCGAACGACTCGTACTCGACCGGCACCATGCACCGCCGGTCCAATGCTGCTCGGGCTGTGCGAAACACCTCGGCATGTTCCTCGACGAAGGCGTCCAGCGCCTTGTATGCACCAAGTCCCGCGCCGGGAATTTCGACATTTTCCAGAGTCTTGCCCAAACTGACCAACTCGTCATATCCATTAGGCTCCGGCAGCGTATCGCGGGGAATTGGCGCAGGGGTGGCCAAATCATAATATGCGGCTGCCGTCAGCAAAATGATCGCAGCAGAGACTAGCACAACGACAAGCTGAGCCAATCGCTTAACGAGCGGCCGTGTCGTCACGATCCGGATCGGGTACCCCAATGTCCTGGCCGAGGCGAGCCACACGACCATCGGCGGCAACGGGACGATAAGCCACAAAAACATCTGAAACCAGAGTGAGATTTCACCGAATTCCTGGGACACGGAAACAGACTCTACAGATGGAGACAACCATAAAAATATCCGTAACAATACAGGCGCTACGGATGGGGATACACACAAAAGCATCCGAAACCATAATGGGATTTCACCGAACACAACCATTGCGGCAATAAGTGTAAGTGCGCCGAAGCAGCAGCCGAAGATTATAAGAACCGGCCAACCGGCTAAAACTTCGTACGGCATTCGGGCTGCACCGGCAATAACTATCGCCGCAACCACCGCCAGCGCTACGGCGCCCGGCAATGTCGGCCATAGTGAATTAAGGGGTGCCACGGTTGGCTTGTCCAACCGTGCACTGCCGTGCGAGCCGGCAGCGGCGCCCTTCTCCTTCTCTTCTTCAATAATCACGCTTCGCTGCAACAATGAGGCGTCCGGCGGAGCCTTCAACGTGCTCTTAACCACTACGTCGAGGTCCGCCACTTTAGAATCTATCAAACGACGCCTTGCCAACATCAGCGGCACGATCACCACGACCGACTGGGTAAGAAAAATGATAAACAACTCGTAGGCCGGGATCAGCAACGTCAGCGCAATCACAACGCCGACCAGCGCAATTCGCACGCTCCAATTCGGCCGTCCCCAGGCGCCCCAAACGGCCAGCAGGCCGACCGCGCTGTAGCCGGCCACTACAACAACGCCAAGGACGGTCAGCCCCGTCGCGCCGATCTGATCGGTAATTACTGTGTCTAGCATAGGGATTGGGGATTAGGGATTGGGGATTTAGAAAAGGGGGAAGGCGGAAGGTGGAAGGGGGATGTTGTGAATCCCGAGTTTCCCCCTTCCGCCTTCCCCCTTCCGCCTTCTCCACCCCCAATCATACCATCACCGACACGGCGTTGGAAGCACCGTAGACTGGGGGCTGGTATTCGGTGAAATTCTTCCCCTAATCCCCAATCCCCAATCCTTAATCACCAATCACATCCAGCAACTCGCCGATCATCTCGTCTGTGTGTCCGCTGGTAAGGCTGATACGCAGACACGCTTCGCCCTTTGGTACGGTGGGCGGCCGGATCGCCGGCACAAATTGACCGCGCTCGGCCAGAGCAGACGAGATGGCCACGGCCCGGCCCGGCTCAGCGACAATCAGTGGAACGATCTGCCCGGCGGCCTGCCCGATGTCCCAGCCTCGCCCAAGCAATTCGTTACGAAGTGTCGCGGCCCGAGCGAGCAAT
>DAOWNK010000314.1 GCA_030642635.1 Pirellulales bacterium | reverse complement strand
CACTGTTCGGGAGATTCCCAACAACATTTCGAACTTACCATCCTTGGCTCCTCCATTGTGCGGCTTGTTTTGAAACCGCAGCATGATGGAAGAGCCTTTTTTAGTGTATACCAATTATCGCTGTTTTTTCAGAAAGTGCAGCCCAGTGTGTTCGCCATGATTATTCCTCCCGTGTAAAGCCGCGACCACTGGTCGCGGGAGTTCCCGCCGCCACTGGCGGCGGCTTTACATGCAAAGCCGCGACCACTGGTCGCGGTTTTACATTTCAATGGGCTCGATCTTCAACCGTCCGGCCACCTGTATCACCGGCAGGAAACTGCTGTATGCCGAGGCGCCCTCGAGGTTGCTGTGCCCGAGCTTCAAATGCGCCGCGCCGATGCCGCCTTCGGCCAACGTGGCGTCCAGCGGAATCCACCGCCCGGCGACATACACCTCAGTCCATGCGTGGTAGCAGAACGATTGCGTACCCTCTACATATACCAGCCCGACGGCAACCCTGGCTGGAATTCCACAGGCCCGGGCAAGCGCCGCTAAGAAAACCGCGTGCTCGCTACAGTCGCCTTCCCGGGTTTTGGCCACGTCGGCTGCGGTGGCGAACGCCTGGGTAAAGTTTTTCTCGGTGATCTCACTATTGACGTACTGCTCCAGTGCAACTGCCACCCGCCACGGATCGGTCTGGCCACCGGCTACCTTTTTTGCTTCGGCGAGAATTCGCGGATTGTCGCTTTGGATCAGGTTGTTCGGCCGCCGGTCGGCCTCTGTCGGCGGATCGTCCGGTGCTTCCGGGTTGCCGTCAGGGGTATCCGGACGAATCGCATAGACGGTAATCTCCGCCGTGTTCGGACCGAGCGACCGAACCGCTTGCGATAGACCTTCAACGAACACCGTCGCCGGGTCGCCGCCGTCGAGATGCACCTTGTATCTGATTTTTTTGCTCTGGTGCGGCCGTTCGATCGGCCGTTCGAGTTTAACCGAGATATCCCAACCCAGGTCCAGCTCGGCCGCGTTTGTATCCTCCATGGCGACGGCCTTTGTTGTGCGAAACGTCTCGATGTTCATCGCATTGGTGAACGTCTTGATCGTCTCGCCGGCGAGGTCGGTCCAAACGGCTCCTCGGAGCGCCATGCCGGTGTCGAATCGCGTGACGGTGTCGATCCGCAGCAACCGGCAAGTGCCCGTGAGCATCTCTACCGGCTCGTAATCCACGGCGGTCATTTCGACGGCGGCCACCTGGTACAGCCCGACGATCAAGGCATGAACCGTGCGTCGCTCGCCGGGTGTCATCGGCCTGGCCGCAAGCGATAATTCCACTGCGTAGAACCCGCCGTAGTTGGCTTGCCACGGGATTGACGAGTCGGTGGTTTTGCCTTTGGTTGAGGTTTTAAGCTTTAGTCGTTGTCCGACTACACGGCCGGTCGTCAGCATCGGCACGGGGCCTTGTCGGATTTCGCTGGTAAAGTCGATCAGTTTTCCGTCGGGCGTTTCGTTGCTCGTGAAGCGTATTTCCTGGATGGTCTTTTCGCCGAACCGTTTGACGGCCAGGTGGTTCAGCCCTTCGATTCGGACGATTTTGCATCCCTTTTCCGTCGTGTGTTTGACGTTAGTTCTGCCGTATCCGATTCTTGCTCCCTGAATAACGTAGACGTCCCAGGTCTCGCGATCCAGCCCGTGCGTGGTTTCTACTGCCGTCGTCGTGGTGGTGGATGATGTATCCGACCGTTGCGAACATCCCAGTATCGCAATTAGGACAAGCAGTGCGGCGAAGGCCGACTTGTACGATTTAGTTTTCATATTTCGGTAAGTTTACCGACTTGAACGATTGAGTGCCAGACGGTGCGTGAATTTCTGCAACTTCATCGGTGTTTGCAACGTCCGGTCGGTACTGAAGGTGGTAAACTGGTACTGTAGTGATGCACCAAACGCACCAGGTTGTGGTCGGGCAACATCGGCTCGTGGTGGTTTCACAACTATGTTTGGTTTCATGCGAAGGGTTTATGGCAGCGGTATCGGTTGTTCTGTTTCTGTCGGGAGCAGTCCGTCGGCGTGTACTAAAGAGCAGTCCGTCGGGTATATATTCGGCAAAGCGTGACCTACTGTTCTGTAGAGAGTTCCCAACTGCGGTTTTACCGTTCCCGTTGTTTGAGATAGTTTGTCAAGCGAGTAAAAGCACCAATGGGTTTCCTTAAACAATTTTTCCGAAACGTATTACGTGAAGGCTCGATGCCTCTGGGCGCCAGCAGCTTCGAACACCTCGATGAAGAGGCGTTGGAGGCGCACCTGGGCGTTGCCCGATACGGATACTTCATGTTGACCGATGCCGTGCGCCCGTCGTACGATTTGCAAGTTGTTCCATGCCAGGGCTATCGCCACGACTGCTACCACGACCAGCAGAGCCACAGCAATGTGCCGGTGTTGATGGCCTCCGTTTCAAGCGGTCGGCTTTTCGAGACGTTTATGGACCTGCTCGATCCGTTGGGCAACGTCGTCGACGTCGTGCTGGAGACCAGCCACAATCATAACAGCAAGGGACACACCGATCTGTACCGCGAACACATCGACATGCCGGTGCTCAAGAGCATCCTTTGGGATTACGAAGACCTGTTGCTGAACGACGGCTGTACGGGGCTGGCGGTGCTGAACCCGGGATTGCCGCAGGAGGTGCAGTTCGACGAACACAAACTGTTGATCATCTACGGCGACGATCTGAGCCGATACGAAGAGGTTCTCAGTGCTCGAAGCATCGATTGCGACGACCAGTTGAAGTTCATCACCGAGGCCGAGCACGTCCACTCCTCGAGCGATGTGTACATACGGCAGTTCGAGGAACTGAAAACCCGACTCGGGATGGACTGCGAGTATGTGTAAGAGAAGGCGGAAGGGGGATGGCGGAAGGCGGAAGGCGGAAGGGGGATGGAGGATGGCAAAATTCCTTCCCCCTTCCACCTTCCGCCTTCCCCCTTCTCTTACGGTTCAATCAAGTACGCCCGACCCTCCAAGTTCAATACCACCGGCTCGTCGAAGACCATGTACTGCGATATTTTCCGACCGTGACGCCGGGCCAACGCAAAGTACTCGTCGCTGAACTGCTTGATCCGCACGGCGTTGGACTCTTGCTCCTTGGTCACCTGCGAATCCACCCACTGGTCGT
>DAOWNK010000167.1 GCA_030642635.1 Pirellulales bacterium | reverse complement strand
TGTTCTTCTCCAGCGCCAGCAGGGCCTCTGCGTGTTTGATCATCGCTAACGCCTGCTTGAACTTCGATTCCTGTTGCTCGACCACCTGTTTCGGAACGGCATTGTGCCGGCCCAACTCCTGATAACGTTTCATGTCCACTTCGGCCTGTTCCTTGTCGGCCAGGACTTGTTCCAGGCTGGCTTCTTTCTCCCTCACCGAGCACTCCGCCACCTTAAGACCCTGCTCAGCCATGGCCACGGCCTTGATTAGCTTCAAGGAATCGGTCTGAAACAGTTTCGTCTTGCCGGCTTCGACCGAGTCTCCCTCATCGACGTACACTGCGTCCAGTGTGCCGGGTATACGCGCCGATACGAGTGCGAACTGCTTTGCCTCAATACTACCGTCCACCACAATGCGATCTTCGAAAGTCATTGTCTTTGCGGGCGTGAGGACGACTGGTATGCGTTTTCCTGCTCCGTCTGAAACTCCATTTTCCGCCGTCACGTCCTCAGTCTGCCAGACGGAATATACGCCGACACCCGTACCCGCCAAGACAACGGTCACGGCCACGGCAATTACACATTTGGTGAGCATTTTCATTTCTCCGGTCTTCTTCACTCTCTGATCCCGAGTGTTAATAGGTACCCGGTCGCTTGTGCCTGCGGATCGTCGCACCCTGGGACGGGCCGCGGGCGCCGCCGAGACCACTGCTATTTCAGAAACTGTTTTGTCGTACATTCGTCATCCTTGTGTTTTTGAAGCCAGACTTACCCTTACTGGTCGGCGTCATACATCAATCAACCTTCACGTTATCCCTCGCTTCCACAGAGACCGTGCAAGAAGACTCCCATCAGCGCGTCGCCCGCTTCGTCCACCGGCCGCGATATGCCCGCCGCGAATTCCTGTTCCACCATTCCGATCGAAGCACTGACAAATATTTCCGCAGCCGCAGTGACATCGACCGGCCGAAATGCTCCTTTTTGGATGCCCTGCTCAATGATCGTTGCAATTTGTTTGATCCCGGAGGCACGAACGGTCTGCTCCGTGTCTCTTAAGAGCCGTTTGGCCGCATGGTCGTTGATGAGGAACTCGAACACCGCATGGTGCTTCACAAGATACTCACGCCACAGCCGGGAAATCGACGCGAGCTTTTCCGCTGCGCAAAGTTTGTTCTCGACGATCTCCTCAAGCGCCTCCTGCATCGGAGCGACCGCCCTGTCGCGGACAAACTCCAGAAGCTCCTGCTTGCTGCGGAAGTGGTTGTAAAGGCTGCCCTTGGCCATCCCCGCAGCGGCGGCAACGCGGTCCATCGTCGTGCCGTTCAAGCCATGCTCTGTCAAGACGGCTACTGCGCCCTCGTAAACGGCTTCTCTCATCATCGAATCGAGAAGCTCCCTCCGCCGTTCGGCCAAACTTGTCATGGCTTTCTCCGCAACTTAATCCTCAAACTGTAAGGAGGGGAGTCCGAAAATGGGGACTGGCTCCGTCACGCACCTGGTTTTCACGAGAGTTTTTGGTTTGCCGACGGTGCCTGTCCCCCTTTTCGGACGGCGGCTACGGTTTTTCCCGTACTTCCGGCCGATATCTGCTCGGAGCCAGTCCCCATTTTCCACTGACCACTTACAGTTTGAGTTAATCGAATATTCCTTGCAGGAAACCGGGCAATCAATTAAATGACTCCTTAGTCATTATACGTTACTTGCCAGTTTGTTGTCAAGAGGGGCTGGTATAGTCAATAGAATTTTTGGTCATGCGACAACAAAAGCGTTGCCGATTAATGGGATGAGGTGGATTCGCGCGGAAATCCCGGTTTTGTGGATTAAGAGGGTCGTATGCCCGATTTACCCTTCCTTAGACAACCTAATATCTCCCTAATATCCCTAATCTTCCAGAAGGCGGCGTCATGAGGTTCAACATCTGGGGTAGAGCCAACAAAGCTACCCCCCAGAAGTACACACTGATAGCAGGTGTGGCGATCGCAGCCTGTCTACTCGCTGGGTGCACAAGCACCCGCCAGTGGTGGCAAAACGGGTTCAAGGTTGGGCCGAATTACGGCCGTCCTCCGGCACCGGTCGCAGATAAGTGGATTGACGCCGACAACCCCAACGTCAAGAGCGAGGCCACCGATTACAGCTACTGGTGGACCGTGTTCAACGACCCCGTGCTCAATGAATTGGTTTATACCGCCTACGAGCAGAATCTGCCACTGAAAATCGCGGGGCTGCGAATCCTGGAGGCCCGCGCCCAGCGAGGAATTGCCGCCGGCAATCTGTTCCCGCAAAAGCAGCAAATGACGGGAGCCTATTCACGCGACAAGTTCAGCGATAATTCATACCCCTTCGGAGAGTTTCCGGGCAATAGGGAGTTTGACGATTGGTCCGCCGGATTTGACGCCGCATGGGAACTCGACATTTGGGGCCGGCTCCGTAGGGGTGTTGAGGCCGCCGACGCAAACTTGAATGCCCAAATCGAAAATTACGACGACGTGCTGGTCATTCTGCAAGCGGAAGTGGCCGCCGCTTACATCCAGATGCGAGCGATTGAGGAGCGCCTTGCACTGGTGCGAAAGAACATCGCGCTGCAAGAGGAGGCTCTGAGGATCATCGAACGGCGTTTTCAAGGCGGTGTGGTAAGCGAGATCGACGTGCGACAGGCCAGTGCGATTCTTGCGGTCACGGAGTCGCTTGTTCCGGCGCTGGAAGAGAACCATCGCAAGGTTCAAAATGCCCTGTGCATCCTGCTGGGCATTCCGCCCCGCAGTCTTCAAGAGGAACTCGGGCAACCGCGGCCGATTCCTACCGCCCCGCCGCAGGTCGTTGCAGGAATCCCCGCCGAACTGCTCCGTCGACGCCCGGATGTCCGGCGAGCTGAACGCCAGGCCGCTGCCCAATCCGCCAAAATCGGCATTGCGACAGCGGAGTTATATCCGCACATCGCAATTACGGGGACCATCGCCATTCAATCGGAAGACTTCAGTGATCTCTACAACTGGCACAGCATTGCCGGCGCGGTAGGTCCCGGCTTCCGATGGAACATCCTGAACTATGGGCGCATACGGAACAACATTCGTGTCGAGGATGCTCGCTTCAAGCAAGCCGTAATCGGTTATCAGAACACCGTACTGATGGCGAACAAGGAAGTAGAGGACGCCATCGTCGGTTTCTTGCGCGAGCAACAGCGAGTCAAATCGCTTGGCCGCGCCGTCCACGAAAACGAGCAGGCATTGAGAATAGGCCTGCTTCTGTACGACCAGGGTGTGGTCGATTACCAGCGGGTCCTCGATTCGCAACGGGCGCTCGTATTGCAGCAGGACACCCTGGCTGAAAGTCGGGGTAAGATAGCGATGAACCTGGTTGCCGTGTACAAAGCCATCGGCGGCGGCTGGCGGATGCGTTACGCCCCTGATGCGCCGCTCTCGGGTCAGCCGGATACGCCTTTTCAAGAAGAGCTTCAGCCGGGTAAAAACGTCCCGCCTCCGGCCCAGCCGTTGCCAGTGCCTTCTGCGCCTCCGGCAGGTCCGCCGAATGCCGACAGTCCGTAAACATTCACCCAACCTATCGGAATCTGTTCGTAGTGACCGCATTTATGCGGTTTTCCGGGTATTCAGCCGGGTGGACCCGATGAATCAGGCCCCCTCGACTGCCGGTTATGGGGCGTTAGAATAGATCGTTGGGAAGGACTATATGAAGCAAATGGTCAAGGATCGGACGCCCTCCACCGAAGCACTGCGTCGGTTGTACGCACCGATACGCGCAGAACTTGACCAGGTCGAGGAAATCCTCCGCGATGAGCTGCGCAGCGACCATCCGTTTGTCGATCGGCTTGTAAAGCACGGTTTTCGCCTCGGCGGCAAGCGGCTGCGTCCGGCGTTGGTGCTGCTATCGGGCAAGGCCTCCGGCGTCTTGGGGCCGGAGCACCTGAAGTTGGCTGCCGCGGTGGAGATGATCCACACGGCCACACTGGTGCACGACGACGTGCTCGATGAGGCCACGTTGCGCCGACACCTCGATACGGTAAACGCCCGATGGGACAACGAGGCCAGCGTGCTGCTGGGCGACTACCTGTTCGCTCGATCTATGCGTATGGTCAGCGTATTGGACGATCCGTTTGGATGCCGGTCGATCGGCGAGGCGGCACAGACCATGTGCGAGGGCGAGTTGCGACAGGTGGCCGGCCGAGGCAATTACGACCTGGCCGAGGAGGATTACCTGGAGATTATCGCCAACAAGACGGCCGTGCTGCTGGATTGTTGCTGCCGGCTGGGATCGCACTACGCCGGCGCCGAGCCGGACGTGTGCGAACACCTTGCCCGATTCGGACGACACCTGGGCATCGCATTCCAGATAGCCGACGACCTGCTCGATCTGCTCGGCGACGAGGCCACCGCCGGCAAGTCGCTGGGGACCGATCTGCTGAAGCAGAAGGCCACACTGCCGCTTATAAGGCTGTTAAGCCAGGCAACCGGCAATGACCGTGCCGAAGTGCTCGAGGTGCTTTCCGACTCCGGCAATCACCACCGCGACGCATTGCGGCCGTTGATGGAGCGATTCGGGGCAATCGACTACGCTCGCCGGAAGGCGTTGTGGTACTCTCAACGTGCCGGTGAGCAGCTAGATTTGCTTCCGATGACGGAATTTAGCGAGATGCTCCAGCAGTTGACCGAGTTCGTCGTCAACCGGCAGCAGTAAGGGGGAAGGCGGAAGGGGGAAGGGGGAAAGCGCCGGAAATTCCGCCTTCCCCCTTCCGCCTTATTGTCCAATCCACATACCGGTCTGGTATGTAACAAATGCTCCCACGTATGCCAACGTGGTCATGTAGGCAAATGCAAACACCGGCCAGCGCCAAGAGTTCGTCTCGCGTCGGATTACCGCCAGCGTGGCGGCACATTGGGCACATAGCGCAAAGAACACCATGATCGACATCGCCACGGGTACGTTAAACACCTTGCGCGGCGGATCGCTGTCGTCCCAGGTGGCGCTGCGCAACCGAGAGTTGAACGACTTGGCGCCACGCTGCGATTCCGGATCGATGTCCTCGCCGAGGTTGTAGATTACCCCGAGCGTGGCCACGACGACCTCGCGCGCGGGAAACGACGCGATCGCGGCGCATCCGATCCGCCAATCCCAGCCCAACGGCCGCACGACCGGCTCGATCACCCGCCCCATCCGACCCAAGATGCTCTGACGCTGGTATGCACCGGCGATATCGCGGTCGATCCGGTCCAGCTTCCTGGAAATCTCCTCGCGCCGTTGGTCTTTCGGGCCGAGCCGGTTAAGTTGAGCCTGCAAATTCTCTTGCCGGACAAGGAACGGCCCTTCGACCACCGCCGCATTGTGCGGATAGTACAGGGCGGCCCAAACAATAATGGAGACCAGTAGGATGATCGTTCCGGCAGTGTGCAGGAATATCCAGCCGCGCTGGACGACGCGGTAGAACACCACGCGCGGCGACGGCCATTTGTAGCTGGGCAACTCCATTAAAAACGGCGTCGGCCGGCCGCGAAGGATCGTTCGTTTGAAGATCAACGCCGAGAGCACTGCAACGACTATTCCCAACAGGTACAGGCTGATCAGCGTAAGCCCCTGCAATGTCAGCAATCCGCCCAGGCAGCTATGTGCCGGGATGAACGCGGCGATCAGCAACGCATAGACCGGCAGCCGAGCGGAACAGGTCATAAGCGGTGCGACCAGGATCGTGGTCAGGCGGTCCCGCTCGTTCTCGATTACCCGCGTGGCCATAACGCCCGGCACCGCACAGGCGAACGAGCAGAGCATCGGGATGAACGATTTTCCACTCAGGCCCACCCTGGTCATCATTTTGTCCATAAGGAACGCCGCCCGAGCCATGTATCCGCAATCTTCCAGCACGGCGATGAAGAGAAAGAGTATCAATATCTGCGGCAGGAAGATCACCACTCCGCCGACGCCTCCGATCACACCATCGACTACCATGCTCCGCAGCGCGCCGTCGGACATCCGCGCTGCGACCCAATCGGCGACTGCACCGGTGGCCGAATCGATCAGTTCCATAAGCGGCGCAGCCCAGGTGAATACCGATTGGAAAATGACGATCATTACCAAGATAAAAATGGTCATTCCCCAAACTCGGTGTGTAAGCACCCAGTCGATGCGGTCTGAGACGGTGGTTTTGTAATGGCTCGGTTCCGTAACGACACCTTCCAGCATACGAGTTGCCCAATCGTACCTGGCGGTGGTTTCAATCCTCGGCACTGCACAGCCGGCCTCGGCCAGTCGTGCCCTGGCGTTTTTCAGCAGGTCTTGGACTTTCTCGTCACCGTGAGGAAACAATGCCTGCTCGATGTAGCCGCCGACGTCCAGCAACAGCCGCCGCAATAGGCAGCGCGGCAGCGGACCGTTGTCATTTGCCAACCGCCGGGCGAGCATGGCCGCTACACTTCCGATCGGTTCCGCCAATTCGGCCTGCAACAGTGAAACTTCATTTTCAAACGGCTCTGGAAAAGGCGTCTCTGTATGATGCGGTTCGCGGTCGACTGCTTCGGCCAGCGCTGTTTTAAGCTGCTCGATGCCGATTCGGCGGTTCGCCTGGGTTGCCGCCACGGGAATCGAGAGCCGGTCGGCGAGCCGTTCGACGTCGATCGAGATGCCGTGGTTTGCCGCCACGTCGATCATGTTCACCACCAAGACCGTTGGAAGCCCTTGCTCCAATACCTGGCTGAGCAGGTACAGGTTCCGCTGTAGATTGCCGGCCTCGGCAATACAAACCACGGCATCGACCGGCGTGGTATCCTTGCGGCGTCCGAAAAGAACATCGACCGCCACCATCTCGTCGCGCGACCGCGGTGCAAGGCTGTACAAACCCGGCAGGTCGATGAACTCGTATCGACGGCCGTGGTGGTCCATCCGCCCGGTCTTCTTCTCGACCGTCACACCCGGATAGTTTCCGACATGCTGCCGCGCACCGGTTAGTTCATTGAACAGGGTCGTTTTCCCGGAGTTCGGATTGCCGGCCAGCGCAACCGTTGCCTGCATTA
>DAOWNK010000110.1 GCA_030642635.1 Pirellulales bacterium | reverse complement strand
TTCATTGACCGCAACCAGCGCCCCCGAGCCCAACGACGTCGCCCCCCCTTCCGGCACAATGACCCGGACCACTGCCGGATGGACCCGCTCCCATACACCACCCGACCCCGACGGCGCACCGTCCCCCCGCGCGGCCGTCGCCGCAACCATCACCATCATAATCGCCACGGAACGGTTCATTGTGTTTTCACCCATGCGCAAGCGTCCATAATCAATGTCGGACGACAGGCCGCCGCGCGTGCAGACTCGACCGGGCGCGCGGTACGGTCGGCCGGTTGCGCAATAGCGGCAAGGTTTCGCCAATCGGCAGGCAGCGGGCGGCGGATTGTGCGACGATAAGCGTAAAGCGTTGTCCCACAAGGGATTGCGGCGATCCGCCCGAGAATTTTCGTCAAACCCGTTCGTAGTAACCCGATTCATCGGGTCCACCCGGTCGAACGCCCGGAAAGACCGCATGAATGCGGTCACTACGAACGGACGAATTATTGGAATTTGGGGCGGCCAAAACGTCCAATAATTTGCGCGGCTGTAACTCGTTGTAACGCAACAAGTTGCGGCGACGGCCGACCAAATGAAATTACACTTGACAAGTGTTTCGGCAACGTATGATTGCCGAGTACCCGACGCTGTAAGTCGGCACTGGGCAACAACTTGCGACCGCCGGTTGCGGTCGATTGGAATTTATGGACAGGCAAAACATGCGTCCAACTGTCCAACAATTTGCAAAACCTCGGGAAAACGACACTTCCTAGTTGATGTACGTGGTTATCCACGCAACCGCAGCCGGCTGCCGACGGCCGTGGCGAGATAGACGCCGCCGGCAAGGATGACAATGACCGGTCCGGACGGCAGATCGTGTATGTAGCTGATACCCAGCCCGGCGGCGATAAACGTCATGCTGAACAGCACTGCCAGGAGCATCATTTGCCACAGCCTTCGTGAGAAGTTGCCGGCCACCGCCGCGGGAAGCGTCAACAGTGCGATCACCAACACAACGCCCAGCAGGCGAATCATCAGCACTACGGTCATTGCCGTCATGCACAAGAGCATCAGATAGTAGAACTTTACGCGAACGCCTCGCAGTTCGGCAAACTCTTCGTCGAAACACACGGCCAGCAGTTTGTTGTAAAACAACGCTCCAACGACCGCCACCAGCACGGCCAGGCCGGCCACCATCCACAGGTCGTGCGGCGAGATGAGCAATATGTTGCCGAACAGGTAGCTCATCGGGTCGACGTATACCGGCAGCCCGGCGAAGAACATAAGCCCCACCGCCATTCCGATCACCCACAGCGCCCCGATCACGGTATCTTCGCGCTGATGTGCATAGAGGCTGACCAGCCCGATCACCACGGCGGCGGCCAGTGCTGAGAGCACGGCGCCGTAGATCGGCAGGCACCATTGGGCATCGAACACCTCTTGCATATACAACGCCGCTCCGATGCCGCCGAGCACGCAATGTGCAATGGCGCCGGCGATGTAGCTGATCCGCCGCACAACGACGTAGCTGCCGACGACCCCAAGCGGTATGCTCCCAACAACGCCTGCAATAAGTGCGTAGCGGAGGAACGGAAAGTCGGGATCGGTCAGTGCTTCGAACAGTTCGGTAATCTCAGCCATCGGTTGGTTCCTGTAGAATGTTATCGTGGCGGACCATGCTGACATCGCTGCCGTAGAGGTCGCAGATCACCCGGCCGCTTAATTCGCTGGTCGGATGCGTTACTACCTTGCGGTTCACACAGACCACGCGATCGACAAGGTTGGAGACGAACCCCAGGTCGTGCGTGACCACAATCACAGTCATGCGTCGGTTCAACTCGCGTAGGATTTTGAACAGTTGGGTTTCGGCCACCATATCGACGTTGGCAGTCGGCTCGTCCAGCAGCAGCAACTCCGCTTGCGAGCAGATCGCCCGGGCGATGAGCACCCGCTGCCGCTGTCCGCCGGAGAGCGCGGCGAACGGCCGGCGTGCAAACTGCTCCATGCCGAGCCGACACAGTGCGTCGCGGGCAGCCCTGCGGTCGGCCTTGCCGTAGAACCCAAAGAAGCCGCCAAGGCCGCCTTGCCCTAGCCTGCCCGAGAGGACCACGTCCGTTACGGTGACCGGAAATAGCGGATCGTACCGAACGTGCTGCGGCATGTAGCCGACGTGCAGCCGCGCCAGCCGCGGCGCCTGGCCGAACAGGCGTATCTCGCCGCGGTCCGGGCTAAGTAGCCCGAGGATCAGTTTGACCAGTGTCGTCTTGCCGCCGCCGTTAGGGCCGACCATGCAGATCGACTCGCCGGCGCCGACGGAAATGTTCACGTCCTCCAGCACCGGTGTGCCTTGGTAGGCGAACGAAACGTTTCGAATCTGGATGTCCGGTTGGTTTGACATTAAAATGCTTTTTCTATCTTTGCCGCGATGTCCTCAAGGTTCTTAAGCACATCTCCGGCCAGCGGATCGATCGGTACAACCGCACCGCCGACGGCCTCGGCCACGGCCTGTGCGCTTCGCCGGTCGAGTTGCGGCTGCACGAAAATGATCTTCACGTTTTCGGCCTTTGCTTTTTTGATTAACGTGCGGAGTTGTCTCGGCGTGGGCGAGCGGCCTCGGACTTCGACGGGGTGCTGTTTCAGGCCGTATGCGTCGCCGAAATATCCGAATGCAGGGTGGAACACGTAAAACGACCGCCCCCGATACGGCTCCAAGACACGGGCGATTTTCGCGTGCACCGCGTCGATTTGTTTCAACAACACAGCAAGGTTCCGGCGGTAGTCGTCGGCATGTTTAGGGTCGAGTTGCTGAAGTGCATCGGCGATGTTTTTCGCCTGAATTTTCAGCAGCGGCGGCGAGAGCCAGACGTGTGGGTCGAGTTGCCGTATGCGGTAGTGGCGATTGTGACGGTCGTCGTGATTCCCGATACAATAGGTGTCCACCATGGTTCGCCGCGAGATTCCTTGCCCTGCATCTACCACAATCAGCCGCCGGTTTTGACCTTGGAGCTTGTCAAGCAGCCGGTCTTCCAGTGGGATTCCGATCTTAAAGAAGAGTTTTGTGCGTCCCAGGGCCGCCAGTTGTCGAGGTGTCGGTTCGAAGGCATGTGGGTTTCGGCCCGGTCCGACCAGCACTTGCACCGCCACGTGCTCGCTGCCGATGCGTTCGACCAGGCACCCCAGCGGTTGTATGCTTACACCCACCTGAAGTGGCATAGACGCTCCACAGACCACCCCATAGGCTGTCAGAGGGATAATTGTTGCAAGAATCACGGCTAGTTTGAAAAAGTCAGGCAACGGATTGCGAACCCCACAATATAGCTATTCGACCCAACTCTACTAATTAAAAAATTTTCCTTTAACCGTGTCAACTACTTGACAAGTTTTTGTTTTCAGTGATAATTTATAGTAGTCACAGTGTCTGGCTTTTCTGGTCGGGCAAGATACTCTGCCATTGGGATACAGTGCTTGCCGACATACTCGTCGAACGAACAATGAAGAAAATATTTACACTGGTCGTTTTCTTCTGTCTGATTTCCGCTTTGTATGCGGAACCAATTGACAATTCGGTGTTAAACCCGGTCGAAGTATGTAGCGACTTATCGCCGGAAGACATCAACCATCTGGATGTGCTCGATCCGGACGATCCCGGCGCCATGACGCCGAAGGAGATCAATCAGCTCAACGATGAAGGCAAGAGTCTGTCGATGATCCCTGAGCCGGCGACGTTGGTTATGCTGGGGATTGCCACGTTGTTTGTTTTCTTGTGGCGGCGCAAGTGGTGATTGACGTCAATCGCCGACTGCTTCGACCGGGTTCTCTATTGTCTGTTCTATGCAGATCGCTTTATGGCCTTTGAGTTCGCCTGCTTTGGCGCGAAACTTCGGCACACCTTCCACCGAAACCAACAATGGGTTATGGACGTCCTTCTGCGTGGTGATAATGTCACCTATCCGCAAACCGATCAGATCGCCGGCGCTTATCTGCGTTTTGGCAAGCTGCACGTTTAACTCGACCAGTGAGGTGCACAAGGCGCCGCTGATCAGATTGATGCTTTCCGGCGTGGCTTGTGGGCGGCGATAGGTCGACCAACTGTTCGCCGTAAGTTTTCCTCCGATCCGCTCGATCGAATTGTACGGGATGCACAGGTTCATCATTCCTCGAATCTCGCCGAGCACCAACTCAAAGCTGATCACCACCACCACTTCGTTCGGCGGGACGATCTGCACCAACTGCGGATTGCTTTCTACCTGGACCACTTCAAGCTTCAGATCGAGCACGTTTTCCCAGGCGTGGTGCAGTTCGTCGAGAAACAGGCCGGTAATTCGGGAGACCAGCCGCAGCTCGATCTCCGTCAACGGTCGGCGTGTCGTCGATCCGCCCTCACGTCCGCCGCCGAGCAACCGGTCGATGACAGGATAAAGAACCGATGGGTTGATGTCGAGGATAAGGTTGCCTTCAAGCGGCTCGGCCTTGAGCAGATTGAAGCAGGTGGGGTTTTCCAGGCTGAAGACGAACTCGCTGTAGGTGAGTTGATCGACGCTTGTAAGTTTTACCTCGATGATGCTCCGCAGCAACGCCGACAGCGAGGCGCCGAAGTTCCGCCCGAATCCCTCGTGCAGAGTTTGCAGCGCCCGCATCTGCTCCTTGCCGACCCGTTCCGGGCGCTTGAAATCGTACGGGTTGACTTTCTCTCGCAGTCTGGGATGCATAAAATTCACGCCCCTGCCGCCGCTGTCGGTGACTTGGCTCTGCGGCGGCGCCGTCGCAGTTGAGGCTGTCTGCTCACCGGTTTCCATAGCGCTGAGCAGGCTTTCGACTTCCGTTTGGCTGAGTACGTCGTCGCTCATTTGTTATTCCCTTATCTGCCCGTTTCCATAAACCACGTACTTGTAACTGGTCAACTCGTTGATTCCGCAAGGTCCTCTGGCATGAAACTTATCGGTACTGATACCTATCTCCGCGCCCAGTCCGAACTGGCCGCCGTCGTTGAACCGCGTGCTGGCGTTTATCATCACCGCCGAGGAGTCGACTCTCGCGGCGAACTCTCTGGCGGCGTCTAGTTCTGTGGTGACAATCGCTTCGGTGTGCCGTGAGCTGTAGCGGTTGACGTGCTCGATCGCCTCGTCGAGCGAATCGACCACCTTGACCGACATCACCGGAGCAAGGTACTCTGCACCATAATCTTCTTCGGTTGCCTCGGCCGCCTGGGGTAAGAACTTCCTTGCCCGATTGTCGGCGCGAAGTTCCACGCCGTGCTCGATAAGCGTCTTGCCGATCCGCGGCAGCAGCGTTTTGGCCACGTCGGCATGGACCACGAGCGATTCGGCCGCGTTGCACACACCCAGCTGCTGGCACTTGCTGTTTACCACCAGCCGCTCGGCAATGTGGGCGTCCGCCGCGCGGTCGATGTATACGTGGCAGTTGCCGGCGTAGTGTTTGATGACCGGCATTTGGGCCTCTTCGCTCACGCGGCGTATAAGCCCCTCGCCGCCGCGTGGTATGGTTACGTTTATGTACTCCGGCATTCGCAGGAAATGTCCTACCGCCCGACGGTCGGCTGTTGCGACAAGCTGCGCTGCGTCGGCCGGCAGCCCGGCGTCAGCGGCGGCTTCGGAGAGGATTTCGGCAATGGCGGCGTTGCTGTGCGAGGCCTCCTTGCCGCCGCGCAGTATTACGGCGTTGCCGCTTTTGATACAGATGGCCGCCGCATCGGCGGTTACGTTCGGACGCGATTCGTAGATAAAGAAGATCACGCCAAGCGGCACTCGGACCTTCTGAACCTCCAGGCCGTTGGGTCGAATTGAGGAAGAGATCACCTCGCCGATCGGCTCCGGCAAGGAGGCCACCTCTTCCAACGCAATAGCCATCGAGTCGATCCGCTCGGGCGTAAGCCGCAGCCGGTCGATTGCCGCCGCGCTCAGACCGTACTCGGACGCGGCCGCAATGTCCAACTCGTTCGCTTTTGCCAAGGCATCGGACCGCTCGCCCAACAGTCGGGCACTGCGGCGCAGCCAGTGCTGCTTCTGTGCCCCGGTCGCCCGGGCCAACTCGGCCGCTGCACCGTTTGCACGCCGGGCGACATCGATGCAATATGTTTGTAGGTCGTCCAAGTTAGTAGGCAGTGGTTAGTGGGTAGTGGTGAATCTCCAGCCGGAACACAACGCGTTGCGGGCGGGAGTATCCTTCAAACGCCCGGCGAAGTCAACGGCGAAAAACCTGAACTTTCGTGACATTTCAGCCATTTGCAGCAAATGTACAACAAGGAAAGACAGGAAGGGAGGGGAAGAGCGGCTTTACAAGTGGTTAATTCCCGGCAATTGTCCGCCCTCCGTCCACCGGCAGGCAAACGCCGGTGACAAAATCGTTCTCGACCAGGAACACCACGGCATGGGCAATGTTCTCCGCTCGGCCGAGACGTTTCAGCAGTGTTCCGGCTACCGCGCCCTTCACGTCGGCTTCGGAAAGGTTCTCAGGCGGCAGCACCGGGCCGGGAAGAATGCAGTTTACACGGACCGCCGGGTTGCGCCCGGACAGCTCGACCGCCATTGTTCGAGTGAGTGTGGGAATGGTGCCTTTGCTTAAAAAGTATGCGGAATAGTTGGTGTACGGCCGTGCGACGGCCCAGTCGCCGATCGTGACGATTGCACCGCCTTCCGGTTGGTCCACCATAATCAACCCTGCTCGACGGCAGCAGAGGAAAGTGCCCAGGGCGTTGACGTCGAGCTGCCGGCGGACGTCTTCGGCGGTGATTTCCTCCAATGGTTTCAGCTCCCAGACGGCGGCCGCGGTTACCAGCACGTCGAGCCGGCCGAAACGGTCGACCACCTGCTCGAAGAGCCGGTCCACGTCGGCCTCGATGGACACGTCGGCCTGGAACGCCACGGTGTGGGCATCATGTTCTTGCAGCATCGCCACTGTCCGCTCGGCTTCTTCCGCCGAACGGTTGTAGTGTACGGCAACTGCGTATCCTCGCTGCGCCAGCGCCGCAGCGATTGCATTGCCGAGGCGTCGCTTGCCGCTGCCGGTAATCAGGGCGACTTTTTGATTGTAGGAGTTTTGCATTGTTGGTAATAATTCCGGAAACATGTTATTCTATCATAAAAAGGAGAATATATGAACGTCATGGTCGCCGGCGGCGCCGGCTATATCGGCTCTCATGCCGTAAAACAACTCGTCGAAGCTGGACACCGCGTCGTTGCGGTCGATAACCTCTACCGCGGACACCGGCAGGCGGTCGATTCCCGTGCAGAGTTTCGCCGGCTCAATCTGGCGGAAACCAATGCCCTGGCCGATCTGCTGCGAGAGTACAGCGTCGATTGTGTGATGCACTTTGCCGCATTGGCATACGTCGGCGAGTCGGTTGCCGATCCGCTGGCATATTACTACAACAATACGGCCGGCACGATCAGCCTGCTCAAGGCGATGCATGCCACAGGCGTAAACCAGCTGGTGTTCAGCTCAACCTGCGCAACTTACGGAGAGCCGGAGGAAATTCCCATTGTTGAAACCACACGTCAAGAACCGATCAGCCCGTACGGCTGGTCGAAGTGGTGTGTGGAGCGGGTGTTGAAAGACTACGCTGCGGCGAACCGTGACTTTTCATACGTGTCGCTACGGTACTTTAACGTGGCGGGGGCCGCAGCCGACGGCTCGTTGGGCGAGGACCACGCTCCGGAAACGCACCTGATACCGGTCGTGCTGCTGGCCGCACTCCCCCGGCGAGAGAAGATTACGGTCTTCGGCACCGATTATCCGACGCCCGACGGCACGTGCATCCGCGATTACATTCACGTTGAGGATTTGTGCACCGCCCATATTGCAGCGATGGATGCACTGCGGCCCGGCGATGCACGATTTTACAACCTTGGCATCGGCAAGGGGTATTCGGTCAGCGAGGTGATCGAGTCGGCCAAGCGAGTCACAGGCCGTGAGATTCTCGTCGAGTACGGCGAGCGACGCAGTGGCGATCCGGCTGTTCTTTTCGCAAGCGTCGAGAAGATTCAAAGCGAGTTAGGGTGGTCGGCCCGTTACACCGAAATCGACGAGATCGTGGCAACGGCATGGAACTGGTTCGAGAAATACCCCGACGGGTATATTAAGTAGTACTAGGCAGCGATTTCTTCCTTGCGCATCGCGCCGGCCAGGTGTTGCTCGAAGAATCGCGATATCCGATCGTGGTATATTTGCCGGGTTACGGCGACCGCACCGTTGTGTTTTGCACGTGGCACAACCCAGAGCTTCGTTCGACCGATAATCATGTTGCGCAACGACCTGACAACCGCAAGCGGAACGTAGCTGTCTCGTTCACCGTGGATTATCAGCACGGGTTGGCGTACCTGTCGGGCAAACTGGTCTACATTGACGAACCGACAGTTCCGGCGCCACTGGATCAGGTACTTGGTCCAAACGCCGAGCGTACCCAATACTACATCCGGCAGCGAAGCAAGCAAGCCGGCAAATCGGGCGTAAATTCCCATGAATCGCCGCGTGAAGTGAATTTGCATCCGTTCCGTTGGACACAGGCTGTCCAGCACCATCGCTCGGACTCGCCGGTCGCCGGCCGCCGCGCACATGGCCGCCGTAGCGCCCTTGCTTACTCCCAGCAATCCTACGCCACGCGGGTCGGCGTCGCTACGGCTGCACAGGTAATCAATCACTGCACGAACGTCGGCCACTTCATAGGTGGTCGTCCACGGCAACGGGTCGTAGCCCGCCACCGAATCGCTGTATCCGTGGTTGCGGAAGTCGAACGTGAAGACGTCGAAGCCGCAACGACGAAGATCGTGGATGTACGGAACGGCGTTCCAGCGATTCCCGTTCAATTCATGGCAATAGGCGATTACACCTCGCCGTGAAGATGCAGTCGTCGGCAAATAAGTGCCGGAGATCAGGCTGCCGTCCGATGTGAAAACCTCGATGTTCTCACCGTCGTCCAGCGGCTCATGCCATGCAATCGGCAGCCACGGCGCCTCGCCGAATACTCGCGTGGAGACCGGTAAGTACAATATCCCACCAAGGACATAAAAAAATATCAACAGGCCGGCCAGGCCGACTATAAACCAAAGTAATTCAATCACGGTAAGTGTCGCTTAAGTGAAGCTTTGAAAAATCGCTAAGGCATAAACGGTATGTACGGATTGCCGAAAAACGGTTCCGGGTCGATCGGGGTAGGCATCATGCGTGACGATCGAAGGTGGGAACAATCCAACTCAAGCGGCATTATGAACAATAGCAACCAAGGTAGTCAACCAACCCTGGCAAATTTTGTTGTAGGCAAACGCCGTAGGCAAAACGGGGGGTGTAATGGTAAGGGTGGCTGGGGTATTGCTGCGCTTTGCCCCAGCCACTCCGTTGTTCGGTTACTCCAAGAGTTGGCCTCGCTTCGCTCAACCTAGTCTACAGCACTTTCGCCATCGCCAGGCGTAGCCCATGAGACACACAGCACTTAGGCACAACAGTAGCAGAGTGGAAGGTTCGGGGACGGTAACATAGGAATCACTGAAACCTTCGTCACCGATGCCTTGGACGTGCAACCCGATCCGCAGGTCTGCGTTTACCAGGGCTGTGATAATGTCAGTGAGAGTGGAACCGCCAGAGAATTCAAACAGGATTCCCAG
>DAOWNK010000180.1 GCA_030642635.1 Pirellulales bacterium | reverse complement strand
CTCGCCACAACGGCTGTTACTACCGTGATAATGATCTTCGTGAGCCTGATGTTTCCGGCGTCATCCGCCGAACAGAAGCGTTCCGAGGCGTTTCTGCATCGGCTGACGGTTCCGATCGGCGAGATGGACGAGGACAAAATCGCGGTCGGCGAACATGGAACCAGGGTAATATCTCCGTTTCGCGTGGTCGGTATCTCGGTAATGCTGATCGGCGCCCTTGTGCTGGTCGTTCTGCCTTATGCAACAGACACATTAGCGTTCGGTCTGAATCTCGGTATCGCGGCGGCGTTGTTGCTGATCGGCGGCCTGGTCGCACGGTTACATAACAGAAATGTTACAAATGTTGCAAGAAAACACGTAAGGAGATAAACATGGGTCAAATTGGTATCGGCATTATCGGCTCCGGGTTTATGGGCAGGACCTACGCTGAGACGATCTCAAAGTTTTGCCCACAAGCGGAAGTCAAGACCGTGGCGGGCGGTTCCCGGGCAGAGCAGTTGGCCGCGGATTACGACGTCGACTACGAGGCGTCGGTCGACTCGCTGGTTCGGCGCGACGACATCTCGGCCGTTTTCATTACCACCCCGCACCACGTGCATGTCCGGCAGGCCCTGGCCGCCGTGGCCGAAGGCAAGCACGTAATGATTGAAAAGCCGATGGCCTGTACCGTTGCCGATTGCGACGCCGTTATCCAGGCGTGCGAAAAGGCGGGCGTGTATTGCTCGATCGGCTTTACACAGCGTACGCGCAAGTGCAACGCTAAGGCAAAAGAAATGCTCGATGCCGGTCGGCTGGGCCAGGTACGGCAAATCATGGAGTGGCAATTCCTGCCCGGCGGACTCGAAGCGTTCCCCAAATGGCAAAGCGACAGCGACAACCTGGGTATTCTCATCGGCCATGCAATCCATAACTTCGATCGGATTCGCTGGCTTACCGGAGCGGAAATTGCAACGGTATTTGCCAAATGCACGTGTCTGGCGCCGGGTGCGAAGGTCGAAGGCACCTCTATGCTGGTTATGACATTGACCAACGGTGCGACGGTGACGATGTGGAGTTCCGGCGAGATGCCCAAGCCCAGTTTTCCACGCACACAGTTCGCCTGCTGGATAGTCGGCGACAATGGGTTGATCGACCTTGACGCCTACGGCGAACTGCGTGCGACCGAAGACGGCCGGTGGCGGGTTGTCGAGACACAGGAGCCGGTCGATTGGGAGGGCAAGGGCTTTCTCGACCCGGTGCGTCTGGAGTCGTACGCCGATCACTGCAATGGGTTCTTCGATGCGATTACGGCCGGCCGGCAGCCGCCGATTACCGGCTGGGACGGCCGCCAGGCAGTGGCCGCCGCCTTGGCCGCTTACGAATCTTCCAAGAGCGGGAAAGAGATAGCACTGGAGTAGACATAATGCTTACCGAAAAAACAAACCAAGAAAAACTAGCACTCGACGGCGGGACTCCCGTCAGGAAAGAGCCGTTGCCGCCGTGCTTTCCGGGCGGGATGCTCATCGGCGAAGAGGAAAAAGCCGAAGTGCTCGAAGTGATCGAGGCGAAGTCGCCGTATCGCTATTACGGCCCGAATGCCTTGGGTAAGGTAAAAACCTTCGAGCAGGAGTTCGCCGCGAAGATCGGCAAGAAACGCGCCTTGGCCGTAAGCTCCGGAACGGCGGCGCTGAAAGTTGCACTGGCGGCCTTGGGGGTCGGACCGCGCGACGAGGTAATCATCCCTTCGGTGACCTTTTTGGCCAGCGTCGGGGTTACTGTAATGGCCCGAGCGATTCCAGTGTTCGCGGAGATCGACAATTCGCTTAACCTCGACCCGGCTGATTTTGAAGCGAAAATTACAGATCGCACCCGGGTGGTTATGCCGGTACACATTCAAGGCGTGCCGTGCCGGATGGATGAAATCATGGAGATCGCACGCAGCTGTGGCATTGCGGTGCTCGAGGACTGTGCCCAAAGCTGCGGTGCAACGTACGATGGACAACCGGTCGGCTCGTTCGGCGATATCAATGCCTTCAGCCTGCAATTCAACAAGGTGATTACCTCCGGCGAAGGCGGCGTAGTGGTCACCGACGACGATGAGCTTTACGAACGTGCGGTCCGTGCACACGACCACGGCGTTGTTCGGCCGGAAACCGGCCAGATTCTCGAACTCTATCAAGAAGACGCTTTCTTTGGTGAAAACTACAGAATGGGTGAGCTTGCCGGCGCCATGGCACTGGCTCAGCTCAGGAAGCTGGACGGCATGGTCTCCACGCTGCGTCCTTGGAGGCAAAGAATTCAAAACGCCGTCTCGGACATTGAAGATTTCGAGTTCCGCCTGATCCCCGGCGGAGACGGCGACGTCGGGTTCACACTGGTATTCTTCCTGCCTGCCAAAGAAAAGGCGCGGTGGTTTATCAAGGCCATGGTGGCAGAAAACGTCGGCGTGTATCAGCTCTACGGCGGCGATCCAGTCTATGCGTATCCGCAGGTTCTGAACCAGAAAACGGCAACCGACTATGACTCGCCGTTCCGAAGTCCGCTGTGCGATTCCAAAGTTAAGTACCACATGGGCATGTGCCCAAGGTCGGAGGACCTGTTGAGCCGAAGCGTTTGGGTTCCGATCGGCACCACTATGACAGACAAAGATATCGACGATATAATTCGGGCAATTCACAAAGTTGTAGGGTGGGTAAAAAGCACCCGTCACGCGAGATTAAAATGACAAGCGACATCAAAAAACTCCACCTGTTCGACGCCAATTGTATGCTTGGTAGGATCATTGCGCCGAAGGAAGGTTTTCCAGCTACGGTCGAAGAGCTTTTGAAAGTGATGGATGATTTTGAAATCGCCGAGGCGCTGGTCTACTCCTCGTTAAGTAAAGAATATCATCCGGCCGACGGGAACCGGATACTGCTGGATGAGATTGCCGACGTCGGCCGGCTACATGCAATGTGGGTCGTAATGCCGTCTCACACTGGCGAGTTCCCGAGCGAAGAGGAGCTTGTCGCGGAGATGCTCTCGAAGAACGTTCGTGCGGCAAGGGTTTTTCCCGGCCCGGATCGGCATAATTTTTCGTTGAAGCAGTGGTGCTCCGGAAAGCTGCTGAGGGCGCTCCAGAACAAGGCGGTGCCGCTGTTTATCGACCTTGATGATTTCCAGTGGGACACCGTTCACGAACTCTGTGACGGCTACCCCAAGCTGCCGCTGGTTTTGACCAACGTCGGGTACCGAAGCGATCGGTTCCTGTATCCGCTCCTGGAGAAATTTGATAACCTGCACGTTGAGCTTTCGAATTACTGCGCCCATGGAGCAATTGCGACCCTGGCCGAGCGGTTCGGCGCCCAACAGTTGCTGTTCGGAACGAGGCTGCCGTATTTTACGCCCGCCGCGACCGTTGCAATGCTGAACTATGCCGATATAAAAGAAGCTGATAAGCGGCTGATCGGCGGCGAAAATTTGAGAAACTTGTTGAAAAAGGTTGGCAACTAATGATACTTGACCAGGTAAAATCAGCACTGCCGCTGAGCGACATTACGGTGATCGACTGCCACGGGCATCTCGGCGGTTGGCCGCTGATGAGTATGCCGAAGAACGACGTGCCCGCAATCGTTGCAACGATGGACCGTTTGGGAATTGACCGGTTGTGCCTGAGTCACTTCCTTGGAATCTTTTGCGACTTTCGACGCGGTAACGACATCACTGGAGAAGTGGTCCGGCAATATCCCGACCGTCTGATAGGTTATACAACGATCAACCCGCACTATCCCGACGAGATCGTTGCGGAGCTCGACCGGTGCCGGGAACTATACGGAATGCGGTTGGTGAAAATCCATCCGTTTTGTCACGAATATCCGGCAGACGGCCCAGGATACCGAGAACTCTGGCAATATGCCGACGAGAAAGAGATGGTCGTGCTCACCCATACCTGGGAGTCCGACAAGACCTGCGGTCCCGGGATGTTCGGCCCGATCGCCCACGAGCACCCTCACGTCAAGATCATCCTGGCGCACGCGGGCGCGACGCAGCGAGGGTGCGAACAAACCGTAAACGTACTCAAACAGCACGACAATTTGTACCTCGACGTCGCAACCTCGCACCTCCACGTCGGCATGATCGAGCGGTTTGTCAGGGAAGTCGGAGCGGAGCGCGTTCTGTTCGGGTCCGACATGCCTGTTTTGGAACCTGCCGCACAGCTAGGAAGAATTGCCTTTGCCAAGATCAGCGAAGAAGACAAGGAAAAAATCCTCGGTCTGAATATGGAAAGGCTCTTGGGAGAAGAGGAGAAAGAACCCACCGACATGAGACGATTGGACGAGGTCACTCAGCTTCCATCTTCTCATCTTCTCGCCCGTTCCGTTGGCGCTTCTCCTGTGCCCGCTGCCGCATCAACCCCAAGCACGAAGTCGGGTATCTCTGGTGGAGAAGACTTATGAGCAAAAACCCCAAGGTCGTGGTGACCGCCGGAGTTATCAAGTTGTAGGGTGCGTGAAACGCACCAATCACAACATATGCTCTGCACGGTCAAAAATTGTGGGTTTTGACCGTGTGGGGTATAGTACGGCATTGTTTCACGACTCTGATCGCCCCCGCCTACAATTGACAAGAATCCAGCTATAAGCGAAAATATGGGCAGTAGCGTTTTAGTGCGGAGGTGATATTTTGGCAGTGCGCAGCATCAGAAAGAACATCCCGGGAGCCCAGGTCGCCATGCGCCTCGGATTGTCGCCCACGACGGTCTCGATGGTGCTCAACGGCCAAGCCGAGCGATATTGCATTGCCAAGGCAACTGCCGAGCGAATTAAGGCTGAGGCGAAGAAGTTAAATTATCGACCCAATATGGTGGCCCGGCAACTCGTCGGCAAGCGGAGCAACGCCGTGGGTGTGTTGATAAACACCCGTGCGGCTGCCGATCCGCGACTGCTGCAAGAGATGGAACTGCTTGCTGCCGATCGCGGTATTCGGTTTATCGTGGGTCACGCCGTCGGCACGCGAGACCGCGTCAGCGAATACCTCGACGACTTCCACTCGCGAGGTGTAGACGGGCTTATCAGCATCTTCCACAACCACCCGGATTACAGCAAGACCGTCCTGCCGAAACTGGCGCAGTTCGAGCGTGTGGTGTACTACGAAAAACCGGTCGGCGGCACGGCCTCAAAAACTCCCAAAAATGTTTGCTACGTAGAGCCGAACTTCTTCGAGGTCGGCCGTCTGGCCGTCGAACACCTGATCGGCCGCGGTCGGCGGCGAATCGCCATGGTGCTCAACCACCTGCTGTTCCCATTCGCCCGTGACCGACTCGCCGCATACAAAGAAGTGCTCAAAGGGGCCGGTCGGCAGATCGACGACCGTCTGATCTGGGTGCTGGACCAGCAGCCGTCGATGTGCTGGACCGATCCATTTACAATGGACACGGCGCTGCGGGTGGTCGACGAGTTGGTGATCGACCAAGGTGCCGACGGCATCGTGCTGGTCAATGATATCTATGCGGCATGGGTCGTTGCGGCGCTGCGCCGTCGCGGTCGTCGAGTGCCGAACGACGTTGCGGTGGTAAGCTGCAACGACCTGGACATCGGCCCGTTGATCGACCCGCCGCTTACGGCCGTGAGCCTGTGTGTTCCCGAGCTTGCCCGGGCGACGATGGACATGCTGTTCGAGTTGTTGGACCACGACACGGTGCCGAAAGACCGCCGTGCCGTGGTAATAAAACCCAAACTGATCGAACGGGCCTCTTCATAAAGCCGCGACCTGTGGTCGCGCCATACCATGTTAAACTACCGACGGCATTGGCGCGACCACCACAAAGCGGCTTTATGAAACAACGTGGGCTTGGAAGAAGGCAACGGTTTCGTCTTTGGAAACCGAGCCGTTGGCTAAACCGAGTGTAATGCGCTCAAGCTGCTCGTTTGTCGCCAGCAGTTTGCGTTCATTGACTCGCAAAAATACTTCTGCCGCAGCCAGCGCAGCTCGTTTGTTGCCGTCGGCAAATGGGTGGTTCTTGCACAAGTGAAACAGATAGGCGGCGGCCATGGCAGGCAGCCCGCAGTGAAGGTACTTTCCACCAAATTGCGCGGCGGGCATGGCCACTGCGGATTCGAGCAGACCGGGATCTCGAACCTCCGCACTGCCGCCAAATTCGTCGATCATCCGGCGATGGATCGCCAGGACGTGCTCGACGGTCAGAAAGGTTACGGGCGTACTCATTGGGCAAGCCGCCGGAGCACCTCACGCCGCTCGGCCACTACATGGTCGAGGCAGGACTCGAACCGCTCCGGATCGACCAGCCGTGGATCGGCCGGCGTGATAATCAGCGAGCCTTCGGTGACGACCAACTGCACCCGGCCGTTCTCTTCCAAGCCGATCAGTTCCAGAATCGGCTTGTCCAGCAGCAAGGCATTGCTGTTTCCGACTTTACGCAATTGCTTGATCATGTACGATCTCCATCGTTACAACAATGTTATACCAACAAGATCGTCTTGTCAAGTCCACGAATCGTGGAAAGCCTACTGAATGTCCGGAAGACCACATAAATGCGGTCACTACGAACCAGCGAAGAAGGTAGGGTGGGTGCTTTGCACCCACGCGGTTGCTGAAGGGTGCCATACCGCATTATTTGCGTGGGTGCATCTCTGTAGGGGCCATTTGTCAACAGGGTTTTTGGGTTTTGTTTGAAACGGTTGTAATTTTTATGTTATGGTTGAATTGTCTGGTGAAACGGAAGCAGGCTCTGCGGGGACGCAACCTGTCTAGGGAT
>DAOWNK010000100.1 GCA_030642635.1 Pirellulales bacterium | reverse complement strand
CTTTTGGCCATCCGGCGCCGCAAGCGATAATTTGCATTTATCAATGAACAACGTGAAAGACAGGGGATCTGTTGGTCAACAGGCGCGGTTGGCGTGGCGTCGAAATCTGCCTCCGGCGCGTGGGGTTGGGCATAAGCGATTCCTCGCCGCTTTCACGCTCGTCGAACTCTTGGTGGTAATCACCATCATCGGCATTCTGATTGCGCTGTTGCTGCCTGCGGTCCAATCGGCGCGTGAAGCGGCGCGGCGAATGAGCTGCGCCAACAATCTGAAGCAGATCGGCCTGGCGATCCACGGCCATCACACTGCGATTGGTGCGTTTCCGCCGGGCAATTTCACCGAAACGGTAGGAACCTGCCTTGGAAACATCATCCCGGAAGTCGATACACAGTCGGAAGACCGCGCCAACTGGATGATTCTGATCCTTCCGTACCTGGAACAAAAGTCGCTGTACGAGACGTACGACTTCGACCAGTGCAACGAAGCGACGGAAAACCGACAACTGCGCGAGACCTCGGTGAGCACGTATATTTGTCCCTCCGATGTCGACACACATAAGCTGACAGTACCCGCTTGGGGACTTGCACGCAGCGAAGCCTGGAACGTGCCGTACATGCCAGGCTCGTATCGCGCGGTTGCGGGCCGAGGCGACGGCGACCGCTATCCCGATTCGGGTGATTTTTCCCGCTTTCCACGCCAGTGGCGCGGGGTCATGCACACGGTCGGCATATTGGACTTTAGTGTTGAACGGATGGCGGGCGTAAAGGACGGCACGTCGAACACACTGATGGTCGGCGAGTCGTCTACAAACACCAATATGGGGTACCGCACGCTCTGGGCATATTCGTTCGCCTTCTATAGCCTCTCCTCCGCCACGCCACAGGCACGTACGCTGCTGGGCGATTACGACCTGTGTAAGTCGATCGGAGGCAAGGGATATGGTAACCCCTGCCGGCGCGGTTGGGGCAGCCAACACGCCGGCGGGCTGCATTTCCTGCTGTGCGACGGGTCGGTCCGGTTCCTAGATACCGGGATCGACATGGAGTTGTTCGCCAAACTGGCGACCATCGCCGGCGGCGAGCTTGCACAATTGCCATAAAGCCGCGACCGGTGGTCGCGCCAGTTCCGCCGGTAGTTCAACGGTGTTTGGCGCGACCACCGGTCGCGGCTTTATGATACGGCGGCTTGCCTGTCAAAATGGCAGGCGCCGGTGGAATAGCCCCGAATGCAATTTGCCCGCCCGATTCCATAAATGCTTGTCGTCCAACGACTTGCCGCATCTGAGCAAACTTTGGCGCGCCGATTGCACTGCTGAGCGAGACCAGCGTCTGCTGCGCGCACATTTGGCAGGTCACATCAAATAATAAACAAATAACCGGAGACAACATATCATGGCGAAAACGAAGAAATCAGTCGGGGCAAGCGTCAAAATCCAACCGCTGGGCGACCGTGTGGTCGTCGAGCGAGAAGATGCCGAACAAGTCACCACCGGAGGCATCGTCCTGCCCGACTCGGCTCAGGACAAACCCTCCCGAGGCAAGGTCCTCAGCGTCGGCGAGGGCCGGCTGACCGACGATGGCACACGGAAGGCGCTGCAAGTGAAAAAGGGCGACCACGTGTTGTTCAGCTCCTACGCCGGCGAGCAGTTCAAGCTGGGAGACCGGGAACTGCTGCTGATGCGCGAAGAAGACATAATGGCGGTAATTGAGTAAGTAACAAATATAACCAAGGAGAAAACATTATGGCCAAGATGATTGCATTCGATCAGGAAGCCCGCGACGCTATGCGTCGAGGAATCGGAAAACTGGCTAAAGCTGTTAAAGTAACACTCGGGCCGCGTGGACGGAACGTCATACTTCAAAAAAGCTTCGGCTCGCCGACCGTTACCAAGGACGGCGTGACCGTGGCCAAAGAGGTCGATCTGGAAGACGTTTACGAGAACATGGGCGCACGGATGGTGCGCGAGGTGGCCAGCAAGACCAGCGACGTGGCAGGCGACGGTACGACCACCGCCACGATTCTGGCCGAAGCGATTTTCAACGAGGGACTGCGGGCGGTCGTGGCCGGAGTGAACCCGGTACAGCTTAAACAGGGTATTGAGCGGGCGGTCGAAGATATCGCCGCAAAGCTGAAGAAAATGTCGATCTCGGTCAAGGAACGCAAAGAAATGGCGCAGGTGGCCAGCGTGGCCGCCAATAACGACGATGAAATCGGCGATCTGCTGGCCGAGGCCATGGATCGGGTCGGCAAGGACGGCGTTATCACAGTCGACGAGGGCAAAAGCCTGGCGACAGAGGTCGAGTGGGTCGAGGGCATGCAGTTCGACCGCGGGTACCTCTCGCCGTACTTCGTCACCGATCCGCAGAAGATGGAGTGTGTGCTGGAAGACGCATACGTGCTGATCCACGAGAAGAAACTCTCGAACATCAAGGAGCTGGTCCCGCTGCTGGAAGCGGTTGTCAACGCCGGTAAGCCGCTGTTTATCGTGGCCGAGGACGTTGACGGCGAGGCGTTGGCCACGCTGGTGATCAACCGGCTGCGCGGCACCTTTAAGGTCTGTGCGGTCAAGGCACCCGGTTACGGCGACCGGCGCAAGGCCATGCTCGAAGACGTCGCCATACTGACCGGCGGCACCGCGCTGTTCGAGAGCCTCGGCAGAAAGCTCGAGAACATTACCATCGCCGACCTGGGTCGGGCGAAGAAGATCATCGTCGACAAGGACAACACCACGGTCATCGAGGGCGGCGGAAAGAGCGCCGAGATCAAGGGCCGTATCGAGCAGCTTCGACGCGAGATCGAAAACACCTCCAGCGACTACGACCGCGAAAAACTCGAAGAGCGGCTGGCCAAGCTGGCCGGCGGCGTGGCGAAGGTAAACGTCGGGGCGGCCACCGAAAGCGAAATGAAGGAGAAAAAGGCCAGGGTCGAAGACGCGCTGCACGCCACACGTGCAGCCGTCGAGGAAGGCATACTGCCCGGCGGCGGCGTGGCCCTGCTGCGTGCGGCCGCAGCGGTCAAGCCGAACGGACTTAGCGATGACGAAGTGGTCGGCTACAACATCGTGTTGCGGTCGTGTCGCTCGCCGCTTACGCAGATCGCGGCCAACGCCGGCCAGGACGGCGGGATCGTCTGCGAGAAGGTGGTCGAGGCCGCTGGCGCCACCGGCTATAACGCCGCCACCGGCGTGTACGAAAACATGGTTGAAGCAGGTGTGATCGACCCGACCAAGGTCACTCGCACCGCGTTGGAAAACGCCGCCAGCGTGGCCACGTTAATGTTGACCTCAGACGCCCTGGTCGCCGAGATACCGAAGGAAGAGAAAGCCCCGGCCGGCGGACCCGGCCCGGAAGATATGTATTGAGCAGAGGGATTGGGGATTAGGGACTCGAAAAGTCGTAGCACTTCAGCCATATAAAAATTTCGCGTAATTCTCGATAATAGCCGGGGGACAACGTCCCGCGGGTGCATTTACCGCGACGCGTTGCGTCCCGGCTATTTGTACTGTTTTTTACGAAAACTACTTCAATTGGCTGAAGTGTTACGAAAAGTCTAGTTTAGCCGGCGTGCTTGCACGCCGTGTAATATCTCCAAAACGAACACATCAATTCCCCCCTCCCTTGCCCGTCGGCGCTTTTAGCGCCGGCGGGCTTTTTTTGTGAGATTTCCGATAATACTTCAGCCGTTTGAGATTTTGCGCCACATGGCGTTCAAGCCGCCGTGCCGGCGGCTGCTAAACGTGAGAATTAACCCGTTTAGCGGCCGCCGGTACGGCGGCCTTGGCTACTGACGCCATGCTGTTTCAAATGGCTGAAATGTTACCTCAATTCAACTTCCCAATCTTCGAGTTTTCGTTATTTCGAGCTTTCGTGATATTCCTGCGAGTCCCGCCCGGTTGAATCACGAAAGTACGAAAGTACGAAAATGCGAAAGGGTGCAATCGGCACAAGAAGGCAACGTCGGGCAAGCCCAACCGCTAAACAAAATTTACATCTTTATACGCGCCGAGCAAGCTCGGCGGCTAAATGACTTGGGTACGCACGCTGTGCAACGCCAGGTGTGCCATCTCCGGCGGGCAGTTCAACCGAACCGGCAGCTTGCCGGACACGCCGCGTGTGACGTGCATTATGGTCGGCGGGGCGTAGAAAATGCCCGAGGCGTACTTCACACCAAGCCGGCTGGCCGAGAAGACCGCACCGACCAGCGGCAGCCGAATCTGGCCGCCGTGCGTATGGCCGGCCAGCAGCAGGTCGGCGTCGTTGCGCCGTGCCCAATCGAACTGATCTGGGCTGTGCGAGAGCACGATCTTCAGCGGCCCAATGCCGTCGGGCGCCCGTGCCGGGCATCGCTGCATATCGGCCGCCGGTGCAATCCACGGCAACTCGTTGCCGGCAAGCACTACCGGCTCGCCTCGCACGTCGATCTGCACCCAGCGCCCGCCAAGGTCGATCAGTCCGCTGCCCACGAGCACTTTGCGGAGCCGGTCGGGGTCGAAGCGGATGTCGTGGTTGCCCAGCACAAAGTATACGCCGTAGCGTGCGGTGAGCCTGCCCAGCGTATCGGGTATCCAGTCGATGCAGTCCACCCGGTCGATCAGGTCGCCGGTTACGGCCACCAGGTCGGGCTGCATTTGGTTGCTTCGGTGGACGACCTCATGGAAAAACGACTTCCCGACCTTGCCCGTAAAGTGGAAGTCGGAAAGGTGTACGATCGATAGCCCGTCCAGCGCCGGGGCAAGCCTGGGCACGTCGATAGCGCGCTCGGTTACGTCCAGCTTCAGAATTTCATTGCCCGGCAGGTGGACCAGGAAATGATGGGCGTGCTCCTCGGAGGTTACCGCCGAGGCTGCCGTGCCGAGGTTCTTGGCGATTTCCACCACGTTGCTGCGGTGCGAGCGAAGCACGTCGGGCGGACGATGAAAAACGTTTCGCCGAATCCGTATTGCGACGGTCACTACTGCGGCAACCAGGCAGATCGCCAGGTAGAGCAGCACGACCGGCGGAAATTGTCTCCAACAGCCCACGGCGAACACGTCAATACCGGCAGCGACGACCCACCAGCAGGAGCCAACCGGTACGGCCGCCATACACGCCAGGGCGAGCCATGAAAGCGTGTGCCCAACGCGGTACGGCATTGGCTGTGCATGGAAGTAATCCACCACGGCGATCCACAGGAAGACGTGTCCGACTAGGGCAAGTGAAAGAATAATGAATGACATAATGGAAGCGCGTAATTAAGGGAGAAGAGGGAAGAGAGAGGAGAGATGTGACGTTTCACCATTCTCTCTCCTCTCTCCTCCCTCTTCCCTCCTCTCTACTTCCCCCTTCCCCTCACACTTGCCCCACTACGTCTGTGGTAGCTATAACATATTCGACAGCGGCGAGCAGTTTGTCCAGGCGGAACTCCTTGTGGAGAACGGCCTGGGCGGGAAGTCCGGCCTGCCGGGCCTTGACAATCGAATGGCCGGGGTCGTACCCGTAGCCGGCCATCAACACCAGCGGCGCCGGGTCCATGATCTCCTTCAACTTGAGCATGAACTCGTAGCCGGTCATATCGGGCAGCCGGATGTCGGCGATTACCACGTCGTAATTGCTGTCGGTCGTGCTGCGAATCATGTAAACCGCCTCGGTGCCGTGGTGGGCCGTCTCGACCACGCAGCCGTAACGCTCCAGCAGTGTGTGGGCAGCACTGCGGACGTTCTCGTCGGCGTCGACAACCAGAATCCGGCGGTCTTTCAGTGCCGGTCGCTCTTCGACCTGCATTGCCTGCGGATACGCCTCGGTGGGGGCCATTCTCTGACCCACCTTCTGGATCACCTGCTTGATATACCTGGCGTGGTGCAGTATCTGCTGCAACCGCTCGACCACCTCAGGCTCGTGGCCTATGTATCGCTCCATCACGTTGACCGCGTCGCTTAGAATCTCGTCGACCGGCAAGGCCACGGCGCTGTGGATCGCCTCGACGCTCTCGGCCGCCGTGCCGGCCTTCTCCGCTACGAGCAGCTCAAGCGTATTGATCGCCACGGCCACGTCGCGGCCGAAAATTTCGAGGAACTGAAGATCGCTCTCACTGAATGCCCGCGGCTGTGGGCTTTCCACGTTAAACGTGCCCACCACCTCGTCGTGCAACACCAAAGGCACTGTAAGCGAGCTTTTGGCGCCACTGGCGCCGGTCATATAGAGCGGATCCTCGGTCGTGTCTTCGCAGAGATAGCTCTTCCTGGTCGCCGCCACGAATCCGGTCACGCCGTTGTTCTGCGGCTGGGCATACAGAACCCGGTCGGCAGCCTCCTGCTCCATGCCCAACACCAACAGCGGCTCCAGACGGCCCGTCTTCTGGTCCAACATGCGAATTTCGACCATGTCGAAGTGCAACAGGTCCTTGGTATAGTGCAAGATGTTATTTTTCAGCAGGTCGATCCGTTGCGAAACGGTCATCTGCAACAACTCGTCCGCCGTCAGGTCGGACAGTTCCATGCCGGCCTGATGGATGGCGGCCAGCTTCTGCTGCTGACGCATCTCAACCGTCACATCGCGCACGGTAACGATCAGGTGTCGGGGATGGCCGCCCGGTTCGTGGACGGGCGCAGCGTGCACGTGGAAATAACGGTTGTCTTCGCTGCGCAGATTAGAGGTAGTGCTCTGGCCGGTCGCCAACGCCGTTTGGAACGGGCAGAAGTCCGGCCCCAATATCTCCGGACTGCCGAGCATCGCATAGAACTTTTTACCGATGGCCGACTCGCAAGAACCCCACTGGCACAATCGGCAGTTGCACCAGAGGATCGTGTTGTCACTGTCCAGCAGCACAACCCCGTCGGGCATGCCCTCGAGAATCTGCTCGTTTTGCAACAGCCGGCCGATATCCAACGCCTCTTGGAGATACTCCGAGGTGACGTAAACGCCGGCAAACCGCTCGCGGCCAAGCAAGGCTACCGCACGCATGGGGTTTTGCACAACCACCACTTCGTGCAATTCGGCAGCCCGTGTGAGTGTCTGCTCCGCGTTTTCCCGGGAGTCGCAAATCAGCAGTATCTTGGGCTTTTCCGACAATCTATTTCTCCGCCCGATGCGGATTGCTGTCACAGTCGTTCTGCCGCCTTGCCCCTTTCACAATGTACCGACAATCAATTATAGAGAAATTACACAAACCGAACAAGCACTGTTGTGATACTTTTTCTCCGTATCTTGGATCGGTCCGGTACAATCCCAATATTGACTGCCGATTGCCCGAAAATCCCCAATCTTGCTACCGCCAGATATCACGTATGCCACATTGCCGCTACGAAGCCTACAGCCGGACGGTAAGACGTGCAGACTCCAGTCGGTTCAGCGTTCGAGTCGATTTAAGAGGAAGGCGGAAGGGGAAGGCGGAGAGCAAAACAAAATCCCGTTTAGCCGTCTAGCTCGCTCGGCGCGAAGAAACGTAGATGATTTGTACATAAAAACGATCCCCGAATCCCCAGCCCACAGCCCCCTGACCCCTGGCCCCTGACCCCTCGAAAAATAACATGTGGCGATCATTTTTCTTGGCCATCGGAATATCCCTGATTATCCTCGGTGTGGAATGCTTGGGCGTAGAGAAGGTCAGCCTGATATTCCACGACGACCCCCCGCCGCCGACCTCACCGTTCGACACCGAAGCGAAGGTCGGGCCGCAAAAAGTGCTCACCCCCCCGGGCTGGGCGCCTTGGAGCCTGATGTCCACCGGTGCGGTCGTCTGCCTATACTCGTTCACCATCCCGTTGCGGGTGCAGGGAAAGTAGGGGATCGGGGATCGGGGATGGGGAATAGGAAGTCAAACCCCGAACCCCGATTCCCGAACCCCGATTTCCCGAACCCCGATCCCCGATTCCCGAACCCCCAATGACAGATTTCCGCACCGAACACGACACGATGGGCGATGTACGTCTGCCGGCCGATGTGTATTACGGCGCCCAGACGGGCCGAGCGGTCGAAAATTTCCCCATCTCCGGCCGTACTGTGCCGGCCGAGTTAATCCACGCCCTAGGGTTGGTCAAGTGGGCGGCCGCAAGGGTGAACCGAGACCTGGGGCTGCTGACCGCCTCCGGCAGAAACCCGCTCGACGACAAGCAAGCAGAGGCACTGTTGGCCGCCGCCAGAGAAGTAGCCGACGGCCGGCTTGACGACCAGTTCCCGGTCGACGTGTTCCAGACCGGCTCGGGCACGTCAACCAACATGAACGCCAACGAGGTGATCGCCAACCGTGCGAGCGAGCTGGCCGGCGGCGACCGTTTTGGCCCCAAGAGAGCTGTCCACCCGAACGACCACGTCAACCTGGGCCAGAGCAGCAACGACGTGTTCCCGACTGCCGTCCACCTGGCGGCGGCCGCGGCGATAAAGAACTCTCTGGCGCCTGCCCTGGACAGATGCAAGAAAACGCTGTCGCGTAAGGCAAACGAGTGGCGGGATATACTGAAAATCGGACGTACACATCTGGCCGACGCCGTGCCGATCACACTGGGGCAAGAGATCGGAGCGATGGCCAGGCAGTTCGAGCGGTCCGTCGATCGGGCAGCCGCCGCAGTCGAGTCGCTGCTGGAGTTGCCCGCCGGCGGCACCGCTGTGGGCAGCGGTATCAACACCCACGCCGAGTTCGGCCGCAGGGTGTGCAAGCTGCTGGCCGACGAGACCGACATACCGTTTATCGAGGCGGTAGACCATTTCGAGGCCAACGCTCAGCGAGATGGTCTGATCACTTGTCACGGACAGTTGCGCTCGATAGCCGTGACGTTGCTCGGCGTGGCGAACAACATCCGCTGGCTCGGCTCCGGCCCGCGATGCGGTATCTACGAACTTAAACTCCCGGAGCGTCAGCCGGGCAGTTCGATTATGCCCGGCAAGGTGAACCCCGTGATGTGCGAGGCGGCAATGCAGGCCGCCGCACGTGTGCTGGGCAACGATCAGGCGATTGCCGTTTGCGGTGCAGTCGGCGGGCAGTTCCAGCTTAACACCATGATGCCGCTTATGGCCGAGTGCACCTTAGAGAGCATCCGGCTGCTGTCCGCCGCAACCGACGTATTCACCAGGTTCTGCCTGGCCGATATGCAGCCGAACGTCGAGTCCTGCCGGGCGGCGGTCGAGAAGAGCCTCTCGCTGGCGGTCGCGCTGAACCCCTACATCGGCTACGAGCAGGCCGCCGCACTGGCAAAGGAGGCGTTTCAGACCGGCAAGACCATCCGCCAAATCTGCCGCGAGAGAGAAATCCTCGACGAAGAGCAACTCGACAAGGCGCTCGACCCCCGGCGCATGACACGGCCGGGGATTGGGGATTAGGGATTGGGGATTGGGCAGTGTGCGGGCCTCAGCATGTATACTATCATAATGCACGCATCATGAAAAAGAAAATTCCAAAATTCAAAAACGAAGACGAAGAAAGAGATTTCTGGGCAGAGCACGATTCCACGGATTACATCGACTGGTCCAATGCCCAACGAATAATGTGCCCAGAAGACAACACTGCCGGAATGACCGACGACCAGCTTGCCGAGGCGAAGCGCTACGGCCGGTACGACCTTGCCTGCTCGTTGACCGATAAGGCGATTGACGTTGTGTACCTTGCGGTAATGGCGTTTCTGCTTGCACGGCCTATCGACGCGTGGCTCGGCACCTGCGCGATTATGGCCGACTGGTGGTCGCTACGGCTGATCGCGATGTTTCTGATAGTGATGGTCTTTCACATTTGCGTATCGTTTCCGCTGTCGTTTTACTCCGGCCACGTGTTGGAGCACCGCTTCGAGTTGAGCACGCAGACGTTCGGCGGCTGGTTGTGGCGATATGTCAAACGCAACACGCTGGCCGCCGGGTTTGGAGCGGTCATGGTGCTGGGTCTTTACTGGCTGATCTGGACGACCGGGCCGTACTGGTGGCTGTCGGCGGCCGGGGCGTTTTTCTTGGTCAGCATTCTGCTCGGGCAACTCGCACCTGTGCTGATCCTGCCGCTGTTCTACAAGATCGAAAAACTCGACCGGCCGGAACTTGCCGAACGAATCGCCAGACTTGCCGAGGGGACCGGGCTGTCGATCGAAGGCGTCTATCGCATGAGCCTTAGCAACGAGACCGTAAAGGCCAACGCCATGTTGGCCGGGCTGGGCCGCACGCGGCGCGTGCTGCTGGGCGATACGCTGATCGACGGTTTCTCGCCCGACGAAATCGAGGTAATCTTCGGCCACGAGATCGGCCACCACGTAT
>DAOWNK010000289.1 GCA_030642635.1 Pirellulales bacterium | reverse complement strand
CACCTGGAACTCGCAACCCAATGCAGTATAATCACTTAAGGGTCAACAGTGCCATTCGTGTCAGCTATCAGTTGTCAGTCTGGAAACCTGCAAACAACGTCGTTTTCAAAAGCTGATAGCTGACTGCTGACCCCTGCCGTTTTTGGTACAATATCTTATTCCTCTCTGGAAAAAGCGGCAAGATTTCCGCCCGCGTGGAAACTATTCTTATGGCCATGACGTCGTCCGAACCTCACCGAGAACCTCAACCCGGCCCAAAACACGGTAAATGTGTGCCGGAAATCGACTGGCAGGCCGTGCTGGCCGAGCACGACCGCTGGCTGCGCACGGTGGTCGGCGCCAGGCTGGGCGAGCCGCAGGCGATCGACGATGTAATGCAGGAGGTGGCGCTGGCGGCGGTCCGGCAGCAGTCGCCGATCGCCGACCCGGATAAGGTGGCCCCGTGGCTGTACCGGCTGGCGGTCACACAGTCGTTGCTGTATCGCCGAAAACAGGGCAGGCGGCGAAAACTGACCAACCGGTACGCCGAACGATACCGGCCGACCGAGCAGGACACCAGACACGCCGATCCGTTGGATTGGCTGCTCAGCGAGGAGCGGCGCGAGCAAGTTCGCACGGCCTTGGCCGGATTGACAAAGCAGGACGCCGAAATCCTACTGCTGAAGTATACCGAGGATTGGAGCTACCACGACCTGGCCGAACACTTGGGAATCAGCCACAGCGCCGCCGAGGCACGGCTGCACCGCGCACGCAAACGCCTGCGAACGGAACTGGCGGCCATGGACGTGGTGAACGTATAACCATGAATACGATCAACAACAACCTGCCAAGCGACGACGAACTCCGCTTCGACATGCTGGTAGACGACGAGTTGGGCGAGACCGAGCGTCGCGAGTTGCTCACCGGCCTGGACGACGAGCCGGGCGGATGGCGACGCTGTGCGCTGACCTTTCTGGAGGCCCAAAGCTGGAAAAAGGAACTGGGGGCCTTCCTCCTGGACCCCGCCGACCGGAAACCCGCCGGGCAACTGCCCGCAAAACCGTACACAAAAATGCCCGCCAGGCGGCCACGGCTCGGCCGACATGTTGCGACATGGTCGGCCGTGGCCGCCAGTTTTCTCCTTGCAATGTTCTTGGGCCGAGAGTTACAGGATGCATGGCTATCGGACGCCGTTGCACCGGTGCCCGGTGTGCCGATCGACGCGGTCGCTGATTTAAGAACGCCTGTTACAGTGCCGGCACGGCCGGAAGAAACCCTGGAGGGTGCCTCACGTCGCAGCGACACGCCGTCCGGTCCTTGGCAATTGGTCTCCCTTGGCAGTCCGGATGGGACGGCCGGTGAAATCAAGTTGCCGGCGATCGAACGGGAAGAGCTAGACGAAAATTGGCTGTCGAGTTTCCCGTCGGCAATGCCGGACGACGTACGTCGGGCGTTCGAGCGGACCGGCCACCGGGTACGTCAGCGTCGCGAGCTGCTGCCGATTGAGATGCAAGACGGCCGCCGACTGGTAGTGCCGGTCGATAACGTTGACGTTCATTACGTAGGCAATCCGACGTTGTAAAATTACAAATACGATAAGGTGGACTCACATGACCAGAACTTTGGGGACCATTGGCCTGTGCGTCGTGCTTTTCAGCATAGCCGTGGCCTATGCAGATGATTCGGCAGACGATTGGAACAAGATTCACGAGTGGATCGACCGTATGCAATCCGGTGATGTCGGTCGCGGCCCGATGCAGTTCCGTTTCATGCATCCCGGTACGATCCTTCCGCCGGGAGCGAACGTCCGCCCGCCGTTGCCGGACAACATGACCGTTATCATTACCAAGGAGGGCGCCAAGCCGGCCAACGTGGTTGTACGCCGGAACGGCAAGAGTTGGGAAGTTACCGAGAAAGAGTTGGATAAGCTTCCCGACAACGTCCGCAAACACGTCGAGTTGATACTGGGTAACTTTTCGGAACCATTGCCCAAGTGGATCGGCAGGAAGCACATCCATCGATTACTGGATCGGCCTGATGTGCCACTCGAATTTGTGCCCGATTGGCCGCATCACGGCCGTATGTCCGACCCGATCCTTAAGGAGCCGGCGGCCGCATCGAGTGATTCTTTCGAAAAACGCTTGGAGCGGCGATTTGACGAGATGAACCGTCGAATCGAGCAAATTCACAAATTACTCGAGCAGATGCGGAAGTAATTCAAACTAAAAGTGTTCAACTCCACTCCCGACGCTGACGCGAGCTGGGTATGTTCATCGCCTTGCGGTATTTTGTCACTGTGCGTCGTGCAACAGTGATACCCTCCTCTGCAAGGTCCTTGACGAGCTGCTCGTCGCTTTTCGGGTGTTGCTTGTCTTCGTTGTCGATAATCTCCTGGAGCTTCAGCCGCACGGTGTCCCAGGCCACCTCCTCGCCGTCGGCGCTTACCGTACCGCCGCAGAAAAACCGCTTTAGCAGGAAAATACCTCTTGGGGTTTGAATCCATTTATCGTCGACCGCACGTGACACCGTCGTCACGTGAACGCCCACCTTTTCGGCAATCTGCTGCATCTTAAGCGGCTCGATCGCCTCGGGGCCTTTGTCCAGAAACTCGACCTGGTGGTCTACAATCGCCTGGGAGACGCGGGTCAAGGTGTTGCGACGCTGCTCGATCGATTCGATCAGCCACTGGGCAGAGTTGATCTTCCTCTTGATATACTCGCGGGTCTCGTCGTTGGCCTGCCCGCTTTGAAACAGCTTGCGATAATACTGGCTTATGAACAGCCTTGGCACACGACCGTCTTCAAGTCGGACCATGTATCGGCCTTCGTCGTTTTGCTCGACGAACACGTCGGGCGTGACCGGGGGCGCCGTCACCTCGTTGAACTCGGCGCCGGGGTGCAGGCTGAGCTTGCGCAACTGGTCGATCAACCGGTGGATCAACTCCAGCGAGTAGCCCGTGTGCTTGGCGATGGCCGGCAGCCGGTTATGCTCCAGGTCTTCAAGGTGATCGGCGATCAGCGTTTTGAGTTGCTCGTAGTACGGTGCACCGGGTGTCAACTGCAACAGAAGGCACTCACGCAAATCGCGTGCGCCGACGCCGGGCGGATCGAGTTTCTGGACCAGGGCCAACGCCCGCTCGGCCGTCGCCAGGTCGTCCTTGTCGGCGTCCGGCCCGAACAGGTCTTCCAAGCGGCCGGAAATCCGGCCGTTTTGATCTAAGTTGTAGATGATCCGCTCTGCAGCCGACTTCAATTCCGGCTCCAACTCGAACCAGCCCAACTGGTCGTGCAAGTAGTCTTGCAGCGATTGCGGCCTGGCGACCATGTTGGCCATGGCGTCGAGTTTCTGCTGGCCGGCCTCTTCCATTGCAGCACGCGACGGCCGGCTCCACCCCTCGAAATGGTCCGGCCACTGCTCGTTCATCTTCATCAACCGCTCGAAGTCGTCCTCGTTGTCGGCGTTCTCGTCGATGACCAGTTCACGCTCCTCCTCGGTCGGCGCGTCCGGCGATTCTTGTTCGTACGACTCGTCCGATTCGGCGGGGAGATCGGCGTCCGTCTCCTCTTGCATCTCCAACACAGGGTTCTCGCCCATCTCCTGCTCGATCCGTTCTTGCAGCGCCATGATCGGCAATTGCAGAATCTCCATCGACTGGATCATTCGCGGAGCCAGCACCTGCTTCTGGATCATTCGGAGGTCTTGACTGAGTGTAAGTCGCATGGAGATAGGGATTAGGGATTGGGGATTGGGAATTAAACTCTCAAGCCCACGGGTTGCAATCCATTAGTATCTACACAAGTTTGCTAGCACAAGCGGGGCCGGCACGGACGT
>DAOWNK010000139.1 GCA_030642635.1 Pirellulales bacterium | reverse complement strand
AACCACGGCCGCCGTGTCCGGCCGGTGGCCGACTGCGAAGCACTGCGGTCCGTCGAATCCGAGGCCCCGAGCCCGCTGGAGGCGATGGTCGCGGAGGAAGACCGCCGCAGCCTCTGGAACATGGCGGCAACGGCGCTCTCGCAGGAGGAGATGACCGCGGTGTGGCTCTACTACGTCGAGGAGATGCCGACCCGGGAGATTGCCGCGGTGCTGGAGCGTTCCCGGGTATCGGTGAAGACGATGTTGTTTCGCAGCCGAAGGAAGCTCAAGCCTCTGTTGCAGGATTTTTGGGCTGACGTCGCGCCACGACGGAGTGTGGCTTCGTCCGAGCCCGAGCACAAGTACAAGCACGAGGCTTGTCCGACAATGGAGGTACCCCATGTTTAGGTCCAATTCATCTGACGAAGAACAGGCCCTGGCCAACCGTCTGCGACGCGAGGCGACGGCTTGCCGTCCGGAATTCTCGGAGACCCTCCATCGGCAGCTTTGCCGCACGGTTCGGCGCTGCGAGGCTGCGCAGTCTGTAGCCGATCCTATCTCGGCCTCGCCCCGACTGTTGCGATACGGGATCCCGGCGGCGATTGTTGCGGCCGGCGTCCTGATTGCGACAGTCGTTGCCTGGCAGACGATCAGGGACGATCACACCCCGGACCGCGTCATGAATCCCTCCCTGGCCGATGCCGGTGTCGCGGTTGGCCCCCCGGCCACCGCCGCGCCCACACCGGCCGAGTTGGAAATGGTGGGCAATCTGGCCGCTCGCACTACCGAGCAGATCGGCATCCTGGTCGAGTCGGCTGGGACGCAGCGGCATTGGGCCTTTCTCGATCAAAACGCCAAGCTGGCGATGGAAGCCCTCAACGACCGTGTTCCGTTGGACGCAGTCGCCTCGCTCGTCTTCGCCGACGTGTCAAGTGACTCGCGGCGGGAATCTCCGGACCAATAAGGAATCGCCGCCGGCATCGTGATCGACAAAGAACATTGCCGTGCGTGAGGCCCACCACTGCCGCACGGCACGATCTCTTGACCGAGACTCTCGAAACTGACGGTCAGGACGCCGCCCCGGTCCGTTTTGGACACCTACCTTCAGGCGTCTATTCTTGACAAGAACCTCTGCACTTGTGGACAAGTGTCAATAGTTGCGCATAGCACACGCCCCGGAATCACCGGATTTCTTTTGCGCAACTATTGACATTTATTAGAAACTAACTATAATTACGCACATGAAAAATCGTGGCGGAAAAGCAGGGCAAATACTGGAACTCGCTCGCAATTCAGGTGTTGTGAGCACAGCCGAGGTGCGTTCCCGTGGGATTCACCACGAGTACCTGCGGCAGATTGTGCGTTAATGGGGAACTCGTGCGTGTTTTGGTCGCGGGCTGTATAGTCTACCAGATGCCGACGTAACAATTCACCACGGACTGGCGCAGGCGGCAAAGGCTGTTCCCAAGGGAGTGATATGCCTGCTCTCCGCCCCTCGTTTCCACGAGATCGGGACGCAGGTCCCCCACGAAGTCTGGATGGCTCTTGACCGGAGATCTGCTCGCCCGCGAGCTAGGCACCCCAAAACACGGATCGTTCGTTTCTCTGGCAAAGCTCTCACCGAGGGCGTCGACGAGCACACTATCGAAGGCGTACAGGTGAGAATCTATGACCCCGCCAAAACCGTGGCAGACTGCTTCAAGTACCGGAACAAGATCGGGCTTGATGTTGCACTCGAGGCGCTCCGCGAAGTTCTGCGTGGCCGAAAGTGCTCGACTGATGAGTTATGGAAGTACGCAAAGATTTGCCGGGTGACGAAGACCATACGCCCGTACATGGAAGCAATCGTATGACCAAGGACAAGCCGTTGAACGTCGCGGCATCTGTTCGCCAGCGGCATCTCAACATAATCCGCAAAACCGGAGACGACCCGCACCTTGTCTGGACGCGCTATGCGACGGAACGGCTTCTCTACCGCCTTTCCGTCTCGGAGTATGCCGTGTATTGCAAACAGCCGGATGAAGGATTTCTACGACCTGTACGTGCTGGCGCGGGACTTCGCCTTCGATGGCGACACCATTATCCGTGCAATAGATGCAACCTTCAAGAGACGCAAGACCGACATTCCAATCGAGCCGCCGTTGGCACTGACGGATGAGTTCGGCCGCGACGAGATGAAATCCATCCAGTGGAACGCATTCGCTCGCAAGAGCGGTCTCGAAGAAAGTGTTCCTGAACTCCCGGAAGTGCTCTCGCGCCTCAGGGACTTCCTGTTGCTTCCTATGAAGGCAGCTTCCGGGCATGGCCCTACCCCAACGAAATGGGCCAAGGGTGGCCCCTGGAGTTGATGTCGTGAACAAAGCAAAAACCGTCAGGGTAGACGACAGACTTCTTGGCAAGATCAAACAGGCGGTCAATGCTGCTTTGTCCTACTGGCCTGCCCCAAAGCACCAGATGTAGATTCGCAAGTGCTTAATACTAAAGGACTTACGGCGACGCAAAATCCTGCTTGTCGCCAGACTTGTCGTGGTTGTTGCCAAGCGGAGGCCGTTCAGGACAACTCCAGACACAATAGCACCATGGTTGAGGTCATACGTTTATTAACAGAGATGGACTCGGACGAACGGATCGCCTTGATCGAACTGCTCAAAGTGTTGGGATGAACTGTGTCTCCTCATCAAGACTTGGCCATTGCATGGGAGTAATCCCCATCGCGTTGACGAAGAAGGTCTTGCTCCAACTTCAAAACCCGCCCGGAGTTCGCTAGTTCTGGGCTATCGCATAAAGCCACAGGTCGGCGAACGGGTACGTCGTCAACTGGTACTTCAGAAAACTGCGGACGATCTTGTCCGTATAAACGATCGGGTTCAGTGCCATGGCTACTACCGTCTGCTTTCGTTGATGCGATTTTCCAACTCATCCATGGTTCAGTTGTCTCCTTCGGCCAGACGTCGAAAGATTACGCCGATCCAGGCTGGAGCGTGACGGATGTCTTTGATTAGTTGGCGCCGGTCGTCGGGCCCCAGCCGCTCGGCCAACGTGCCGATCACTTCTTCGTCCACGTGGTCCTTGCCCAGGTAGCGCAAGGACTGGATCACCAGGCCGCTGGTCTGGCCCGCGGTGACCATGTTCTTGGGCGTGGTCCGCTTGAGGATGATCTCCTGATTGCCGACCTTGATCTTGCGATTCATTCCGTCGGTCAGGAAAACGACTTTGGCCGGCACCTGCTCGGATAGTCCCAGAAGATTCGCTGCGTAGGCGCCCGAGGGTTGAATCCGCAGGTCGTCCTTGCCGGCCAGTGCCTGGGCGATCTGGTCGGGAGTTGGGGAGAGTACGCCAAGTTTGGGATGGGTTTTGGGGTAGAGGTATAGCCCCCGTGCCAACCAGCGGATCACCCCCCGATCGGAGAGACTTTGAAGGGCCTTTCGGATGCCTAAATCGTTCCCTAAATCCCGAAAATGGATTGGAGTGAAGACCCAACCTCTCTTCTCGCCGTATGGTTTCTGCCCGTATGGCTGTTCCTACTGCTACCTGGCCGGGACGCAAGGCGTTCGGTTCTCGCCCACGGTGAAGATATTCCTCAACCTGCTTGATAGCCTTTCCGAATTTCCGAAACCGCCGCACGAAGGTTCTTCATCGTCTTGCCCTCATTTGCTCCACGATATAAAAAACTGCCGGGCAGCACAATGTGTTGTCCAAATGCAGGTGAGTTCTGGAAGCGAAATATCGCTTGTTGGTATGAGGATATTCAGCACACGTCTTCGGTCGTACTTCGTAAATCATGCATAGATTATCCGACCCCAGTAACGGACACGGCAAGCTTTTAGGCTCGAATGCTTCCTCATCGTCGGGTTTTACCAAATACTTCTCTACGAACGCGGTGGTTTCCATGCCAAGACAACCGGCAATTCGCTCGATATCGTCGCTGGTGAACAATGGGCTTACGATCTTGCAGCAATTAGCACAGCGGGTGCAGTCGATAATTGAGAACGCCTCTTGATGAAGCCGCCATACCGTTCGGTCAACAGCCTTCTCTCTTTTGCTTTTCAAGCTGCGTAAGAAGCGGAAATTCAGCGATTTATTCCGCTCAGCGTTTTTCTTCCAGTTTCTAACGATGGTTTTCATGTCCATATCGGCGTTACTCCACTTTGCCACCTTCAGTTGCCGCCCATTTACGTGGCGTCATTTACCGAACTGCGTTTCAGACAACATTTTTTGAACCTTTTTTCTTTTTTTCACTCAGTGTGGGCTTTCCCGCCCGCCGTTCGTTCGTCGAGATGAGAGCGCACGGATTCGCGCGGCGAAGTCATGCCGTTCACGTTTCGATAGTTTTTCGTTCGCCAGTGCTTTGCGGTATACGGCAATGGCCTGGTCGATTTTTTGCTGTTGTTCCAAAATCTCGCCCAGCAGCATGTAGGCGCCGGCGTAGGGTATCTGTTTATCAACCATCCGCCTGAGCGTCTGAATCGCGCCCTCGATATCGCCCTTCTTTCGCTGGTAGAAGGCAAGGGTAAAGGCATACTTGGGTTGCTGGGGACGCAGCTCGGCTGCCTTGCGACACCAGCGGATGGCTTCGTCGATCCGGTCCTTGCCCAGGAGAACGCCCAGATTGTACGCCGCCACCGCCAAATTGGGATCCGTCTTAAGCGCCGCGCGAAGAGCCGTCTCTGCTTCGCCCTCGCGGCCCAGTTCAGCCAGCAGCAGACCGAGGTTGAAGTTCGCCGCGGCGTTGCATGGATACTGCTTGAGCGCTTTGCGCAAGCTCTCCTCGGCCTTGGCGTTTTGACCCATGGCGCTGTATGCCAACGACGCGTTGACCAGCGGAGCGATGTTGGTGGGGTCCAGGCGGGTTGCGGTCTCGAACGAGGCGATCGCACGTTCAAACTCTTGACGCTCCATGTAGAAGTTACCGAGGTTGTAGAAGGAAGACGAATCATCAGGCTTGGCTTTCATGGCCGCCTCGAATTCCGCCACGGCACTTTCGAGGTCCTTGCGAGCCTGGCCGTCCAGCATTTGTGGCGGGAGAGCGGCCAGCGTGGCCGCCGCCCGGATGCGAACCAGGCGGTACTCGTCGCGAAGCGCCGCCAGCAGAGTGTCCAGTGTTTCGCGCGTCAGATGGCCAGACAGAGCGTCCGCGGCGCTCGCACGTACCAGCGGCGACGGGTCTGCCCGTAACGCGGCGACAATAGCCGGCCACGCCCGCTCGTCGTTACAGCCGGCCAGTAGCCGAACTAGCGAGTTAGCGAACACCTCGTCGCGATCTTTGTCTTTCAAGTATTCCAGCATCTCCGGCAACCGCGACCAGTCTCGTTTTCGTGCCGCGTCGATCAGGCCCGCCCTGTGCAGCACCGGCGCCTGGTAGTCGTCGGGATGCCATTGGCGGACACACTCGTCAGCCCAGGCGGCGTCCTTGTCCTTATGGCAGAGGTTGCAAGCGTTGGGCGACTTCAGCGCAATCGTAGCTGCGGGCGTCGGCGGCAGCATTGAATGGTCGCTCCGCAACATCCGCGCGAACTCGGTCATCGGCATGTGGCAGGCGATGCACTTGCTCTCCTCGCTGTCGGCCGGATGGTGCGAATGGGCGGCGACATTTTCAACCCGTTGCTTGTGACACGGAAGACACGACTGATTCGGGTTGTCCTTGTGCCGATAGCGTCCGCTGGAGGTGTGACAATGCGTGCAGTCCAGCTTGCCGGACTTGACGCACGGACTCATTCTCCAAGGCGTGTAGGTGTAGTTCTCGCCCAGGTCGCGCCCGTCCGGGTAGAAGTCCGGGTGCTCCAACGTGACCATGTCGAAGTGATCAAAGTATCGATCTCCGAGTTGGAATGTGTTAGTCAGCGGGATCATTTTGGCATGGCACGGGGCGCATACGGTATTGACTTGGTGGGCCGTGTAGCCACGGTCCTGCATGATGAGCTTCAACTTCAGATCTTTGGGCACTTGACCCTCGGGTGCCTCGCGACACACCCGAACATGCTCCTCCGCTCCGCCGTGGCAGCTCTCGCAGTTGATCCCCGGTTCGGCCCAAACCGTGTGGTAGGTGTCGGTCTTCAGGTCGTAGTTTGTCGAAAGCTGGCTCACGTGGCAGTTGAAGCACGAGGTGTTGAATGTGTAGGCCCGCTCTTTCCAGTCGATCGCTTCGTCATCGGGCAACCCTGGAAAGTGGCGCACAGCGCTGCTGGCGATATCGAACCATTCCTTGCGGCGGACGTCGTAGCCCAGCGGCAGGGATTGCAGTCGTCCCCGCTCGCTCGGCGCGAGGAAGTAGTAAATATTCTTGCCGCCCATGACGTGCGCGATCGGGTACGTCTTTTCTCCGTCTGGCCCGCGCTCGCGCACACAGCCTTTTCCGTTCTCAATCTCAGCAATGTAGCGTCGTTCGCCGACCTCAATCGCGTCCTTCTGAGGTGTGAGTTTGGTCCGAGCCAGTTCGGCGGTAAACGGCTGCATTGCCAGCCCGTGGTACGACGTCGCCCATAACTCATGGAACCGCGTATGACACTCCCGGCAACTGGCGGCCCCGACGTAGCCCTCGGGTTGCAAAGCGGCCTGGGGCCTCTCCGGCGGTGTTGGGGTAACCTTCGATCCGGATTTCCAAAGACCGACCGCCAACAAAACGACCAGCAAAATCACAATCGATATGCCGAACCACTTCATGTCAACTATCGTCCCCATGGCCGAAAACCACCTCGGCGTCCATCTCGAAAAGCAGTTCGTCCCGACAGATATCGGCCACGACGCACACGCCCGGGAAGTGCTCAAGTCCACGCGCGGCGGCGATCTTCCGAAAAACGTTTGCGTAGTTCGGGTGTTTCACGAATACGGTTGCGGCGCAAATATCCTTGAGTGTTGCCCCTTCTTTATCGAGTAGTGTCTCGATCTTGTCCAGCGTGCATTCGACTTGAGCGTGAATGTCGCCTGGATAGAGGCTTTTGCCGGTTTCGTCAATAGCGGCCGTTCCCGACAACTCAATCAGGGACACGTCGGAATCGCAAATGAGAGTCCCGCGCGAAAAGGCCGAACCGTATCGAAACGCGTCCTTCTGTCCTTTGTTGCAAAGTCGCTTGATCAGCGGCCGCGATTTTTTGGGTCCCGTCACGGCAAACAGATCCAGCACTCCCGCGGCGTCTTGCGACGAGATCCCCCCAATTCCCGTACTGGCTGGAAGCAAGAGATGGCCGTTATCGGATGCGGGCATCAGGCCGAACTCGCCGTACAAGGTGTTGCGAGTCAGGTTGAACGAGTCGTACCACTCCACGATGTCGGCGAGATAGAACCACGTGCGGACGACGTCGTGATACGTGGCACCCTGCTCGCGAAGAATCCGCTCGGCGCGCTCGATCATCCGCCGGGCTTGAAGCGGCGGCGTGTCCGCACACCTCGGGCCGTCCTCAAGCCCCTGGATGTTCTGGAGAACCAGGTACGTGGCATCGTTACGTCGCCAGCCGCGGCCACAAGGAACGCGGCCGTCCATGATCGTCCAGACCTTGTCATCCGCACCGGTGCATGAGACCACCTGCACGATAACGCCGGCGAGGCCTTCGCCCCACGGAGGGCATCCTTCGATGTACGTGATTGGGCCGTCTGCGGCACTGCCACTCGCACCGAGGGCAGCCGCCCGCGCCGCCCTCACCGCCAGCTCGACACCGAGACTCCCGAAAATCCGCTCGTGGACGATTTCCATCCCCGCGTCACGCACTGCGCCGGCGATCCGAGCATACACCTCCAACGCGACCCGGGTCGGGTCGGCCCGGCCTGACAACGACGCCACGATGAACATCCGACCCGACCCGGCTTCGGTCACGTGGATCAGGGCAACAGATCCGGGTACATGTGTCGTCTGGATAATCACGTTCATTCGGTGGCACTTCGACCGCTTGAAGTGAGTTGCGAACCTTTTCCAAAAGTCGAACCAGTTCATTGACTCTCACGTGAAATTCCCAACACACCCCAAATTTAGGATACCATACCTCTCCACCTTGGACAATTGGGCATAGCGCCCATCGGCAACCATCTTCTGCAGCGGATACAATTCAGCGTAGTCACTCGGCGGCGTCCTTGGCCCAATACGTTGTAGGCGGCCAAGGGTGCGCCGGGCCAGCGGTCGCGGACCTGACGGATGACATCAAGGTAAGCCAGCGCGGGCTTGACCATGACGATGCCAGTCCCTTCTGCCAGGTCGAGTTCCACTTCACGCAGCGCCTGGCCCGACGTAATGGCCGGGTCCATCTGGTAGCCCCGTCGATCGCCTTCTTGCGGGATGCTTT
>DAOWNK010000185.1 GCA_030642635.1 Pirellulales bacterium | reverse complement strand
ATCGTCGTCTAGCTCGCCCTTGAGTCTGTTGACGTCTAGAAATACACGACATTCGGTGAAAATGTCGTCCTTGAATGTACATATCCGCCCATCGATCATACCGGCGGGCGCATTCTTGGCGCCTGTTCCAAAGAAACCGGTGACTGCCTTGCCGGCTTTAAAGCCGCTTGTTGCGGCACCATACTTCTCAAAGGCATGAGAAAGCTCTATGTAAGACATTCCGGCCGCATTGTCTCGAACTGCAAATCGGCCGCAATAGCCCTCCTTTTGGTACAAGACGTCGATTCGGCCGTTCAACGGCACATTTTCGCCTTCCAGAATGCGGTAGCTGTCATCACAATTTGTTATGAGTTCCACGAGAGCTCTGATCGCATTTCCTTGAATTGCGGTTTTCACGCGGCGGGCTACGAGACGTGGATCGGTTTTGATCTCGAATACTCTCTTCATCGCTAGTTACCTTCACGAAGGAAAGTGTCAAAACAATTGTCAAGCCAATTTAAGAATTTGGCAATGTCACTTTGCTCAAGGTCGTTCGCTATGGTTTGCAACTGGCGCAAGTTGTCCAGAAGCACCTGGCGATTTGAATCAAGAGTACCTTGGAGTGCGTTACAACACTCGGCTTCCGAAACAAGGTCGCGCTTACCCTGCACAAATTTGAGATATGCCGGCGACCGCCGAACCTCATCGAGGATCTTTTCAAATCGGCGTGTGTGAGACAATACCTTCTTGCGTTGCGGCGTTGCGGTTGATAGCGCTTGTCTTGCCTCCTGAAGAACCTGACGCCCTCGCTCGGTTAATTCAAATCCATGGGCAAACTTGCCTCGCAGCCATTGCTGGTCTCGGTGTTTGGTGTAAACATGCCGTCTAAGAACGTGATGGACCCTCTCGGAATCGGGAAACGATGGATATCCAAGCAAGGAGAACTTTTCCGGAAAGAGTCTAAAGGCAGCGACGACAATATTCTCATAGGAAAGGCCCGCCTTCCTTTCACTCACCTCGCCAACCGCATGAATGGTCAGCAAGTCGAGACCGATGCCTTCATACGTCTCGGAAAGAAGCGGTTGTAACTCATCCAAAACCTTGCTCACAGATCAACTCCTTCTTTCCCCACCACATTCCGGGGACAGGAAACGTAATTCCGGTATTGGCTTTTTCCCGTCCCGATCCCGTCGCCTTAGCCTTCTGTCCCGCTTCGGCGTGGACGAAACGACCCATCAGGATTGACGATAGCATACAAAACCACAGCACGCTGGTCAATCCCCGGCCAGGCTACTACGGCGGGGCTAACCGCGACACCTTGGGGTAAGCGGAATCCCGACAAGTCAATACTACCGTTCGGGAGGAAACGGCTTGCGCGGGCCGGACTTGGATTTGGCCACCAACGTCTGAAATTCTGGGTTGGATTGCAGAAGATCGTCGACCAGCGAATCATCTTCCGCCGGATCCAGCGCCTGGATGGCGATCAGCCGCTGGTCCGGCAACTTCACGACGACCGCCTGGCCGGAATCCGCACACTCACTTAACGTTGCCTGAAGGTTCGTCTCCAGGCGATTCAACGGGATGGTCTTGATGTCCATGGCAGTTCAAACTCGGCAAACGGGTTCGGACGGAGCTTTTTGACAGCCTTCGTCGGCGTTGTTGGTTGATAGAGGAGACGTGTCTGAATCGCCGCTTCCAGCAGACGTTGCCGGCGAGCAGACAATGCCCACCATTGGGATTCGGCATCTGCCGTGATGATGATTTGAAACGCCATGTGTGAAACACTATGTGTATGCCAATAGCTTATAGAATTACAGTATGCTGGTCAATCCCCGCTGCGATACTACGGCTGCGGTGTCGTTTGCGTCCCGCCCTGGGATTCTTTAACCGGCGCCAACAGTTTCGGCGGCCGACGAACGACCCGGCAACCGGACTCGCGCTGAATACGCCGCAAATCCTCGCAGATAAGTTTCAAGTCGCCGCCGAACTTGCGGGTGTGCTCCATGCGGTGACGCCGAACTTCTTCGACAATGGGATCGTTCATCAAACGGCCTCCAACAACTCGTCGGGCGAACAGAGTTCCGGGCAGCGGTAGCCCGCGTTTTCCACAAGCTGGCGAACCATCATTCGGGTGAAAGGGTTGTTTAAGTGCGCGAAATTCCAGGTAACCAATACGTCGATGCCGTTGACGGCCGCCACGGCAATATGCAAGGCGTCTTCAGGATACTCCTCCGGTATGCCACGGCCCATAACGATCTTCATCGCCAAGGCGTCCGCCACCTCGTCGATGTCCAACACGGAGAATACTTCAATAGCTTGCAATCGTAATGCGGTCTGTTCCTTGTCGCCCTTGCCCGCTTCTTCTCGTACGAGAACCGAAACGTAGCCGTCGTACTCGGAAACGAGTTTTGGCCACAGTTCCCGGGTCGCCTCTTGACGCGCGGCGGTGACTACATCCCGACTTGGACGGGCCGTAAAATAGCTGACCACGGTTGTTTCGATATAGACGCTTTTTGCCATCTCATTATAAATGTAGCTGTTTGCCCGTCTATTGTCAACTAGGGAGAAAGGGGGACAGACATTCACTCCACGCAGGCAAACTGCGTGGGGGCGTTTTGGCAGAATGCGATATGCTGAAGCATAACCTACTTGGACTACTTCACACGGCGTGCAAGCACGCCGGCTAAACGGGTAAAAAATGTGGCCGCTATTTCATGGCTGAAATGTTACCCAATCCCCAATCCCTCCCAAACAAGCACTACGCCGCCTGCGTTTCGTCGCCTCCCGCATTGGCGAGCCGCTCGGGGCTGATTTCGCCGTCTTCGCTGACGTCCTCGAAGCGGACCGATACCTGTTTAGATACGCCGGACTCTTGCATCGTCACGCCGTAGATCGTATCGGCACAGGTCATCGTCTTTTTGGAATGCGTTACGATAATGAACTGCGTGAGGCTCAGGAAATCGCGCAGCACCTGTGTAAACCGGTCGATGTTCGCCTCGTCCAGCGCAGCGTCTACCTCGTCGAGCACGCAAAACGGGCTGGGACGGCTGCGGAATATGGCCAGCAGCAACGCCACGCAGGTGAGCGTCTTTTCGCCGCCGCTTAAAAGCGAGATGCTTCGCGGCTCCTTGCCGGGCGGTCGGGCAACTATCTCGATGCCGCTCTCCAGAATGTCTTCCTCGTCGTCCATAATAATATCGCCCTGTCCACCGCCGAACAGGTCGCGGAACAGCGCCTGGAAGTGGCCCTTGACCGTTTGCAAGGTATCCAGGAACAGCAGCCGGCTGTCTGCGTTGATCTTCTCGATGATTTCATTGAGCGACGTTTTGGCGGTCGTCAGATCGTTGTATTGTTCGGAGAGTGTCTCGTGCCGAGCCTCCAACTCTTCAAGTTCATCGAGCGCCTCCAGGTTCACGTTGCCGAGGTTGTTGATTTTCCGCCGCAATTCATCGATCTCCTGCTGCACCTGTTTGCGCTGGTGCTGTTCTTCGTCAGTCGGTTTGTGTTCAAGCTCGGCCAGCTCGATACCGTAGTCCTCTCGCAGCCGGTCGGCCAGGCTGGCTCGTTGGTGCCGCACCTCGCCGGCTGCAAGGTCCTCGGTATGAATATTCTCTTCGATCTTGCGGATATTGGCCCTTAGCTCCTGCGATTCGGCGGTAAGCTCGGTGCGGCGTCGGCTGAGCAATTCCCGCCGGTTGACAAGTTTTATGGTCTCTACGGCGAACGATTCCTTGCGTAGATACAGTTCGGCAATCTCCGACTCGCACCGCAACACGCTCCACTGCGACGTCTCGGCGTGGCGGATACATTCGGCCAGTTGCTCCCGGCCGTCGGCAATGGCGGACTCACGTTCCAGGCGGCTTTCTTCGAATTGCCTCATTCCGGCCCGCAGGTTTCGCAGCCGCTCCTCGCTCTTGGCCAACTCGACCTTGGTTTGGGTAGTTCGGCGGCCGTGGACCTGGCGTCGGCCTTCGAGCCGGTCGATCCGCCGGCCCAGCACGGTCAACTTTGATTCCATCTCGGCCAAGGCTGATTCGATTTGCTTGCGTTTCTCGCCTGCCTCGGCCAGCCGGACCGAGGCGGCCTGGTGCTGGGCAACCGCAGCCTTGAGTTCCGAATCGAGTGCGCTGCGCTGTCGGTCTAATTCGACGCGTCGGTCCTCGGCCGAGGTGATTTTGAACCGATGCTCGGCCAAGGCATCCACTGCGTTGCGATGCTCGGTCGAACGCAACTCGAGTTGCCGCCGACGGTGCTCGATCTGCTGCTGCGTTCGATCTGCATCGCGGCTGAGTTGTTCGATTCGAGTGTTCAACTCGGTGAGTTGTTCCTTAAGTGCGCGTAACTGGCTGCGACGCGAGATCAACCCGGTTGTAGATTCTTGCGGCCCGACCACCAGTGTGCCGTCGGCACGCAGCAACTCACCGGCTAGCGTGACGAAACTCACCCGGCCGCCGGTCGATTCGGCAAGCCGGACGGCATGGGAAAGCTCCTCGACGATCCACGTGTCGCCGAGCAACCGTTCGGCAAGCGGTGCGAAGCGAGGCTCGGTTTCGACGAACCGATCGGCACGGCCCAGTACGCCGGGACGTCCTTCCAGGTCGATCTCTGCCGGCGATGACTTGCCGCCTCGGCCGGCCAGCCACACGAACCCTACCCGTCCGGGCAAGCGATTGGACTCGGTTTGCAGGTGTTCCAGAAGTTGGTCGCTCGGCTCGGCGACGAGGTATTGTGCGGTCTCACCCAATGCGACCTCGATCAGCGGCGCCACGTCCACACCGGCGGTCAATAGATCGGCCAGCAGTCCGCAGACGTTGCACAGCGGGCCGACCGACGAGTTTTCGGCCCGGGCAAGCACCTCCTTCACGCCGGCCGAAAGCCCTTCTTGGCGTCGTTGTAGTTCTTCGAGCACGGAAGCCCGCTCTGCCGCTCCGCTGCGTCGGCGGTGCAACTCGGATAGCTCGGCCTGCTGTGACTCGTATTGTAACTTAGCCCCTGCAAGCTGTTCCTTGGCGGCCGCAAACAGCGACTGGCGATCCTCGACCTCCCGGGCAAGCTCTTCCCGGCCGCGGCGCAGCTCGTTCAACTCGGAGGCAAGGTCTTCGAACCGGCGGTCGAGTTGGCCGATCCGCTCGCGGCACCGCCGGTGCGTGGTATCCGCTGCGGCAACCTGGGTCTCAAGCGAGCTGGTCTCGTTACCCAAGGCTGCGGCCGACCGCATCCGGTCCATGTAGGTCGCCCGCCGCTGCTCGTTCTCTCCGCGAATCCGGTCCAACTCGGTAATGACTTCAGTCAACTCGCGTTCACCCTCGACCAACCCTTGGGCGATTTGCCGGTGTTTTTCTTCGGCTGTGCGTACTGCCTCGGCAGTATCGTGAAGCTGCTGTTGAATATCACCGGCCCTGGCGCTCATGGCGACAAGCTGGCGGCGATGCCGGGCGATCTGCTGCTGAAGGTCGCAGCATCTGGCGCGCTGGTGCTCGACGGTCGACTCGCCGGCGGCAATCCGCTCGCGATTCGCAGCGATTCGGGCCTCCGATTCACGAATAGCTTCGTTCACCTCGTCCATACGGCCGTCGGTCTTAAGCAGGTCCGCCTCTACCATTTCGGCCCGGGTCGTCGCGGTGTCCCGATCTTCAGTGAGCGATTGGAGCCGACGGTCGAACTCGTCCAACCGGTCGGTCAATCGTCGCCAATCGACCAGCCCGACCTGTGTGCGCAGCTCCTGTAACCGGTCGGAGTGTTCCTTGTATCGGCGCGCCTTGCCTGCCTGCATCCGCACGTTTCGCAGCCGGGCATCGACCTCGTCGACTATGTCTGACAGTCGCAGCAAGTTCTGCTCGACACGTTCCAGCCGTCTGAGGGCCTCGATTTTCCTGGCCTTGAACCGGCTGATGCCGGCCGCCTCCTCGAAGATCAGCCGGCGGTCGCGTGGCGAGGCTTGCAACAGCACGTCTACCTTGCCTTGCTCGATCACGCTGTAGGCCTGGGTGCCCATTCCGGTGCCGGAGAGCAGGTCGCGGATGTCGCGCAGCCGGCTCGGGCTGCGGTTTATCAGGTACTCGCCCTCGCCGTTGCGATAAACGCGGCGTGTGATGTGCACCTCGGGCGTATCGATCGGCAGCCGGCGGTTCGAGTTGTCGAAGGTGAGTGTGATTTCGGCCGAGTTCATCCCGCGTCGGGAGGGAGAACCGTTGAATATAACGTCGGCCATCTCCTGGCCGCGCAAGCTTTTAACGCTCTGCTCGCCCAATACCCACTTGATCGCATCGACGATGTTCGACTTTCCCGACCCGTTCGGTCCCACCACGGCCGTAATGCCGGGCGGAAACTCGAACCGAGTCTTATCGGCAAAGCTTTTGAAACCGACGAGTTCGAGGGCCTTGAGCATGGATGGGTGTGGGTTGGAACAAGATGTTTAGCCGCCGGGTTTACGCCAATACCGTTGAATTAAGGGTAGAATTGACAGCAACACAGTGGCACCGGCGTCTCGCCGGTGGTGTATAAGTATGGGTATTACTTCGAGTTACGTCACACCGGCGAGACGCCGGTGCCACTGTGTTTTCAACGAACATTAT
>DAOWNK010000109.1 GCA_030642635.1 Pirellulales bacterium | reverse complement strand
GGTTGGCAAAATGTACCGGTTGTGTCGATTATGCAAACCAGTGGCCCCGTCACCTTGCCACTGACATTCTAACTCTAAGGTACGCTTGAGAATACGGTAAAGACGGGGTAAAGTGTGAGTGCAGTACCGGGGCGTTTGATACTGGCCCCTGGCCCCTGATTCCTGACCCCTACTCCCCCATGAGCATCGAATCATCACTCGATCCGGAATTGATCGAACAGACGAAGCAACAGATTCGCTCGCTGGTGACCGAGATTGCGCAACTGGCCAAAGAGGACGTTGCGCCGGAGGAGTTTTACGGTCAGTTCCTAGACCGGGTGGTTTCGGCGTTGGCGGCGGCCGGCGGTGCGGTTTGGACGCTCAACGACGACGGCCGGCTGGCGCTGCAATACCAGATCAATCTACAGCAGACCAATCTCCGCGACGACGAACAGTCTCAGGCACAGCACGGCCGGTTGCTGTACAAAGCGCTCGGCGAGAACCGTGGGATGATCGTTCCTCCGCACAGCGGCGCGGGCGAGGACGATACAGACCAGGCCGCCAACCCGACCGAGTTCCTGCTGCTGCTCGGGCCGCTTAAGACCGACCTGGAGACGGCCGGCGTGTTGGAGGTATTCCAACGCCCGGACGCCGGGCCGAACACGCAGAAGGGATACCTGCGGTTCCTGATGCAGATGTGCGAGTTGGCCGGCGACTTTCTCAAGAGCCACCAGCTTCGGCACTTCTCCGACCGCCAGGTGCTTTGGACGCAACTTGAAGACTTCACGCATATTTCGCACCTCTCGCTTGATCCGCGCGAGACTGCCTACACCATCGCAAACGAGGGCCGACGGCTTATCGAGTGCGACCGTGTAAGCGTGGCGATTCGTAAGGGCGGCAAGTGCCGCGTCGAGGCCATCAGCGGCCAGGACCTGTTCGACAAGCGCTCCAACGTCGTCCGACTGCTGGGCAAGCTGGCCACGGCGGTGGTCGCCACGGACGAGCCGGTCTGGTACACCGGCGACACCAGCAAGCTGGCCCCGCAGGTCGAGGACGCCGTGCAGGAGTACGTCGACGAATCGCACTCGAAGACGGTGGCCGTGCTGCCGCTTAATCGCCCGAGACCATCCGACGAAGAGGAAGAACCGCAAAATCGCACCGAGCCGCAGCCGCCAATCGGAGCGTTGATCGTCGAGCAGATCGAAGACAGCCGAGTGCCGCAGACCATGGTGCAGCGCGTGGAGGTCGTCTGCCGACACAGCTCTATCGCCTTGGCCAACGCACTGGAGCATCACAGCCTGTTCCTGATGCCGCTGTGGCGGGCGATCGGTAAATCGAGATGGGTGCTGCGTGCACGCACGCTGCCGAAGACGCTTGCCGTGATACTCGTTGTGGCGGCCGCGGCGGTCGCCTTAGTCGTCTGCCCGGCCGATTTCACACTGCACTCGAAAGGCACGCTGGAGCCGGTAAACCGGCGCGAGGTGTTCGCCGCGATCGACGGCAGAGTGACCGAGTTGGACGTTAAGCACGGCGACGTGGTTGAAAAGGATCAGCTACTGGTCAGGCTCCGCAACACCGACCTGGAGGTTGCCGTAACCGACCTGATCGGCCGGCGCGCCACCACCGGCAAACAGATACTCTCCATCCGACGCCGCTTGAACGAGAAAGGGCTGAGTATTGATGAGAAGAACCGGCTGTACGGCGAACTGGCCGCACTTAACGAACAACGCCGAAACCTCGACACTCAATGGTTGTTGTACCAGAAGAAACGTGCGGACCTGGAGGTCCGCAGCCCGGCCGACGGACAGGTGGTCACTTGGGACCTCTACCGCCGGCTGATAAACCGCCCGGTGCAGCGCGGCCAGGTGCTCATGCGAGTGGCCGATCCGGACGGACCGTGGCAGCTTGAACTGCACATGCCCGAGGATCGGATGGGCTTTATCGCACAGGCCCAAAACAAGCTGGCAGACGGCCAGACATTAAAGGTCGAGTATCAGTTGGAGACCGACCCGGGCAAGGACTTCTTCGGCACGGTCAAGGAGATTCACCTGCGTGCGTCGGTCCGAGGCGAGGAAGGCAACACGGTGCTCATAAAGGTCGAGATCGACGAGGATGAGCTGCCGAGCCTTCGGTCCGGCGCCACGGTCGGCGCGAAGGTGCATTGCGGCCGCCGGCCGATCGGATACGTATGGTTCCACGACTTTATCGCGTTTATACAATCGAGGATTTTGTTCAGGTATTTTTGAGAAGTAGGGTGCGTGCAACGCACCAATTACAACATGTTGTGGTGCGTTTCACGCACCCTACGAAGGAAATGCTAACCATGCAAACTACAAAAACATTATTGTGCGTGCTGATTGCAACTTTCACATTTCCCGCTGTTGCTACGGCCGCTTCGATCACGCTGCAGCATTGCCTGGTTTCGCTTATCGAGGAGGTGCAGGTGCCCGCACAGGAAGCCGGCGTACTGGAAACGTGCGCCATTAAAGAGGGCCAACAGGTCAAGGCCGGCGAGTTGCTGGCGGTGATCGACGACACCCGGGCGAAAATGCAGCTTAAGGTGGCAGGCTTCAAGCTCGAAGTGGCCAAGGAAGAAGCCGACAACAGCATCCACGTCCGCTACGCCAATGCCGCCGCAAAGGTATCAGAGGCCGAGTACCTGCAAGCCGTCGAGGCCAACCGGAAGGTGTCCGGTACGGTGCCGCAGGCCGAATTGCGGCGACTGCTGCTTACACATCGCCGGACCGTTTTGGAAATCGAGCAGGCCGAAATGTCGCTGAGAATCGCCGGACTCGAGGCGCAGGTAAGCCGTGCTGAGGTCGATGCGGCACAAGAAAACCTACAGCGACGCCGGATCACCTCGCCGCTTAATGCCGTGGTGGTCGAGCTGTATCGTCACGCCGGCGAGTGGGTGCAGCCGGGCGATCCGGTGATGCACCTGGCCCAGGTCAACCGATTGCGAATCGAGGGCTTTTTGAACACCGACAAGGTGGACCCCGGCGAGGTGGCCGGCCGGCCGGTGACGGTCCGTGTACGGCTCGCCCACGAACGGACCGAGCAGTTCACCGGCAAGATCGTTTTTGTCAGCCCGTTGGTCCAAGCCGGCGGCGAGTATCAGATCTGGGCGGAGGTTGAAAACCGCCAACGCAACGGCCAATGGGTGCTTCGGCCGGGGCTGAGTGCGGAGATGACGATTCAAAAATAAGGCGGAAGGGTGAAGGGGGAAGGGAGAAGGATGAATAAATTCCGTTTAGCCGCCGAGCTTGCTCGGCGCGTTGTAGTGGTAACATTCGAGCTATCACCACAATTTTCCCCGGGACCGCAGTCCCGGGGCGTTTTTAACTCTCTCTTTTCCCTTCTCCCTTCTCCCTTCTCCCTTCTCCCTTCGCCCTTCGCCCTTCCCCCTTCCCCCTTCACATGGTAACTCTCAGTGACAGCTTGCTATCCAGTTCCGCCCGGGCGATGCCGATCCGGAAGCGGTCGGATTTGACCGCACGCCGGCAGCAGTACCTTGGGCGAAGTTATTGGGTAGTTAAGGAGCCGGTCGGGCTGAACTACTTCCGGTTCCAGGACGAGGAGTACGCCATACTCCAGATGATCGACGGCCGGACCAGCCTGGATGAAATCAAGGAGCGATTCGAGGCCGAGTTCCCACCGCAGAAGATCACCTTGGAGGAGCTACAGCAGTTCCTCGGCATGTTGCATCGCAGCGGGCTGATTACCACCGACGCACCCGGCCAAGGTCATCAACTCCGGCAGCGCCGCGACGAGCGGCGGCGGAAGGAACTACTCGGCGCGGCGACCAACATCCTGTGCATCCGCTTTAAGGGTTTCGACCCCGAGCGGGCGCTCAATTGGCTGTATCCGCACGTGCGCTGGTTCTTCTCGACGACCATGGTGGTGATATGCCTGCTTCTAGCCCTCTCGGCGCTTTCGCTGGTGGTGGTCGAGTTCGACGTGTTCCGTTCGAAGCTGCCGGGCTTTTACCAGTTCTTCAACCCAACCAACGCGCTGCTGTTGGCCTTGACGTTGGGTGTGACCAAGGTGCTGCACGAGTTCGGCCACGGACTGACGTGCAAGCATTTCGGCGGCGAGTGCCACGAGATGGGCATAATGATACTGGTGCTCACGCCGTGCCTGTATTGCAACGTGTCAGACTCGTGGATGCTGCCGAACAAATGGCATCGGGCGGCAATCGGTGCGGCCGGCATATACGTCGAGGTCACGCTGGCTTCCATTTGCACCTTCATCTGGTGGTTCTCCGAGCCGGGGTTGCTGAACCACCTGTGCCTGAACGTCATGTTCATCTCGTCGGTCAGCACGATACTGTTCAACGCCAACCCATTGCTGCGATACGACGGCTACTACATACTGTCCGACCTGACGGAGATACCGAACCTGCGGCAGAAGGCCACGACGATATTAAGCCAAAAGCTGGCGCACTTGTGTCTGGGCATCGAACCGCCGGACGACCCGTTCCTGCCGGAGCGGAACCAGGTGTTCTTCGCGCTCTACTCGGTTGCGGCTGCGGTGTACCGATGGTTCATCTTGGCCTCGATACTGTGGTTTATGTATCAGATATTCAAACCGTATCGGCTCCAGATCATCGGCCAGGGGATCATCGCAATGTCGCTGTACGGGCTGGTCGGAATGCCGTTGTACAAGGTCGGCAAGTTCTTTTACGTGCCAGGGAGGATAGAAAAGGTGAAAAAACTCAGAATGTACGTCAGCCTGGGCGTGCTGACGGCGGCGGTGGCGGCGTTTCTGTTCGTGCCGCTACCGCACAGCGTTATCTGCACGCTGGAGGTTCAGCCGCGCGACGCAGTGCCGGTTTACGTCGACGTGCCGGAAGGCGGCCGGTTGAAGGAAATACACGTCAGCCCAGGCGATCGGGTGACCAAGGGACAGCAGCTTGCCGTGCTTGAGAACATCGACGTGGACTTGGAACTTGCCCGGCTTACAGGAGAATATGACCAATACCGTATGCAGCTCGTGAGCCTCCGCCGCCAGCGGTTCCGCGACCGACAGGCCGGGGCGGAAATTCCGCAAATTACCGAGGCGCTGGAAACGGTCCGGCTGCAACTCGAACAACAGCAAGCCGACCGCGCCAGGCTGAAACTCTTGGCGCCTATCTCCGGCACGGTGCTTCCGCCGCCTGAGACACCTTTACGCGAAGACCCCAACGGACGGCTGTCCGGTTGGTCGGGCACACCGCTGCTGACGGAAAACATCGGCGCCTACTTACAGGAAGGCGTACTGTTTTGCCAGCTTGGCAATCCGAAACGGTTAGAGGTAATACTGGTAATCGACCAAGCAGATCGGAACTTTGTGGAGGTCGGCCAGAAGGTCGAGATAAAGCTCGACGAGCTGCCGCACGATGTGTTTTGCAGCCGGATTGCCGAGATTGCCCAACTCGACCTGGAATTCGCACCCGAGGCGTTATCTACCAAGGCCGGCGGCGATCTGCCCACCATGACCGACCGACAGACCGGTGCAGAACGCCTACAAAGCACATCCTACCAGGCCCGGGCGCCACTGGACGACCCGGACGGCCTTCTGCGGCTTGGTCTGCGTGGTCAGGGCAAGGTGCACACCAGGTGGATTCCGCTTGGCGCGCGACTGTGGCGATTCGTCTGCCACACGTTTAACTTCCGCTTGTAGTCCCCCATAAAGCCGCGACCGTTGGTCGCGATTGAACGAACAATCACGGCAACCGTTCACGGGATGCGGGAATCGTAGGCTGGGTCGAGCGCAGCGAGGCCCACCTTTTCATGGATTTTGCTGTTGGCCATGTAGGAGGTGGGCCTACAACCTTGTCCAGCGAGCCGCGGGGCTTGTCCCCGCGCTACGGTTCGCGCCGGGATAAACCCGGCGCGACCAACGGTCGCGGCTTTATGCTTCCCCACCGGCAAACGCGCCGTGCAAGCACGGCGGGTAAATGTTTACAAAACAACCCAAATTACCAAAGTCCGGCATAGACGTAACGACAATTGGTGTGTAAGCTAGTGGTTTACCAATAGACATCTAACAGCCATGCCCCCGCATGCAATTCGGGGGCTTTTATTGACCACTGACCACTTACCACTAACCGCCCCACATGAGCCAGTCGTTTTTTGCCCGCCGAAGCTTCCAGATCATATTGATCGCGGTATTCATCATGCCGTTCCTTTGGATGGGCTCGGTCCGGACGATCCGCAGCAACCGCAACGACGTGAAAGACTGGCTGCCGGACGATTTTGACGAGACGGCGGTCCATAGCTGGTTTCAAAAGCACTTTCCGCACGAGCAGTTCGTGCTGGCAAGCTGGAACGGCTGCACGCTGGACGATCCGCGGCTGGAGTTGCTTGCCCGCAAACTGGTCCCGCCGGAGCAGGACGAGTCGGGTGTTGATGCTGAGGTTGTCGAGCAGCCCTCAGACGAACCGCGATACTTCAAGAGCGTATATACCGGCCGCAGCCTGATGGACGAGCTACAGGCCCGCTACCCGGAGTTGACCGACCAGGACGTGCTTTCACGTCTGGAAGGTTCGCTTATCGGCCCGGACCACAACAAGACGTGCCTGGTGGTCACGCTTACAAAGGAGGCCAACGGCAAGAACCTGCGCCCCATGCTGGAAAAAATACGCGAGCTTGCCCGACAGTGCGACATCGAACCGCCGAAGGCACAGCCCACCGGCAACTTGCTGGTTCGGGTATTCGACAATGCGGCGACGTTTTGCTCTGAGTTGATCTTCGGCCGCGTGGTGCCCGACACCGGGATCAAACTGGGTGGGCCGCCGGTCGATAACGTGGCCATCGACGTGGAAGGCGAGCGGACGCTGTTCCGCCTGGCCGGGCTGTCGGTATTGGTAGGGCTGGGGATATCATGGCTGTGCTTCCGCAGCGTGCGGTTGACCGTTATGGTTTTTTTCACCGCGATCCTCTGCGCCGGCACCGGTATGGCCGCCGTATTCTTCAGCGGCAACACCTGCGACGCAATACTGCTGACGATGCCCTCGTTGGTCTTCGTGCTGGCGATCTCCGCCTCGATACACATAGTCAACTACTACCACGACGCGATACGTGAGCACGGGCTGGCCGGCGCGATCGAGCGCGGGCTGGGCCACGGTTGGATGCCGTGCACCATCGCTGCGTTGACGACCGCGCTTGGGCTGGGATCGCTGGTGGTCAGCCACGTGATCCCGATCAGCAAGTTCGGCATTTACTCGGCATTTGGCGTAATGGCCACGCTGTTTTGGGTCTTCCTGTTTCTGCCCGCCTGTTTGAATTTTTGGCCGTCTCGTCAGTACGCCGCCGAGCACGCCGGGCAAGGCGACACGACCGCCTCGGAAACACGCATACTACGCATATGGCGTGTGATCGGTGGGTTCGTCATCCGTCGCAACAAACTGGTGACCGTGTGCTGTCTGGCGGTGATGGTTTTCTTTGCGGTCGGCGTGGCGAGAATTCAAACCTCGGTAAAGCTGATGAAGCTGTTTTCGCCGGACGCCGAGATCATCGCCCATTATGGCTGGCTGGAACACCACATCGGACCGCTGGTGCCCATGGAAGTGGTCATCCGTGTGGACAACCAAAAGTGCAAGCTTAGCATGGTGGACCGGATGCGGCTGACCAAGCAAGTCGAACGTGCGGTCGAGAAGTTGGACGCTGTCGGCGGTGCGATGTCGGCGGCGACCATTGCGCCGAACATCGCCCCGGATCGCCGAAAACCAACCGCCGCCGAGCGGATCATGGGCATAAACCCACGGCGGATGCGAGATCAAATCCTAAGCAAACGGCTGAAAGAGCACAGCGAGGAGTTCCGCGATTACATCGCAGTAGATAAGGACATAGCACTGGCCGAGGAGTCGTGCGACCCGACGCTCGAGCAGCTCGGCATCATCTCCCCGGTCGTCGAGGTGCTGCGTGCCAGAAAGCTGTTCACACTGCGGTCGATCAGACAATACGGCATTGACGATTCCGACAATGGCGGCCAGCCCGGCAAGGACACACCCAAACCGCTCGACGAGCGCCTGGCGACAATCCGAGGTATCTCGCCCGAGCAGGCACAGGAAGTATCCACGGCGATCGACGATTGGCTGACCGCACACGGCGAGGAACTGTGGCGAATAAGCGCCAGGGTCGACGCGCTTAGCGACCTTGACTACGGCTACTTCGTCGATCAACTTGTCGAGGTGGTCGAGCCGGTGCTGGATGCCTGGCGTGCAGCCGGCGTCGAGGGCATCAAGGCAAAGTACACCGGGTTGGTGCCGCTGGTTTACAAAACGCAGCACGAGTTGATGCGAGGGTTGTTCGAGAGCCTTGCACTGGCGTTCGTGCTGATTGCGTTTGTGATGATGGCCGTGCTAAAGAGTCCGTCGGCCGGGCTGCTTGCGATGATCCCCAACCTGTTCCCGGTGGTCATAATTTTCGGCATCATGGGCTGGACTCGGATTCTGGTCGACATCGGCTCGATGATGACCGCCAGCGTGGCGTTGGGTGTGGCTGTGGACGATACGATCCATTACCTCACCTGGTTCCGCAAGGGTCTGGACGAGGGTCGCGACCGCAAGGGCGCCGCCATGATGGCCTACGAGCGCTGTGCAACGGCGCTGACGCAGACCACGCTGATCGGCGGGCTGGGCCTGGCGGTGTTCGCCTTCAGCACGTTTACGCCTACCCAGCGGTTCGGCATGTTGATGCTGACGTTGCTCGCAGCGGCGTTGGTCGGCGATTTGATTTTCCTGCCGGCGGTGCTTTCCGGTCCTGCCGGCCGGGTGTTCCGTGCATCTGGGAAGCATATAAAGCCGCAGCAACCCATGCCGGACGAGACCTCGGCGGGAATTTCGGACGACCACTTGGTCTCAATGCCGGTTGTGGAAGTTCCCGCCATGCGCAAAATTCGTCGCGACCGTGCACATCGCTCGCACAAGGCATCTTAGCGTCTTTGTGTTTTTGCCGGCGATGTACATCGCTATCGGGGGGGGATTTCGGTCTAATTATGCCAAACATGGGGGGGGTATTCGACTCGTTTCCAAAAAAATCATTAAGTCCGTAAATTCCGGGCCGATTTTGCTTGACACCTATCGGTATCTTGATAGAATGATAATCATACGTTAAAGATTCTCTCGATAACCTTTGATTTGAGCAACGAACTTAAAGGGGTAACAATGATGAAAACAACTAGACATTTCAAGATTCGATGGACGGGCATGGCTGTTTTGCTTGGTGTAGTGCTTATAGCATTTTCTTCGTCCACCACGTACGCAGCAACTATTGCAACCCTGTACGACAACAACTCGAGGGTCGATGTGGACCTGGATAGTGGGGCGGGTATGTACGATTGGACGGTGGATGGCGTAGACCAATTGGATATCCAATGGTTCTGGTATCGTGAAGAAGGCGGCACATGTGAAAAACGTATCAATACACTGACGTTTGAAGGACATCAGACCTTCGATACCGGCCTGCCATTCGTCCCCGGATATGATAGTCGCCACGACACGTTGGCCGCCAGCTACAAATACAATGACGGCGGCGACGATATAGTCCGGGTTATCGTACGGTATATGCTTGCCGGTGGTACGTCCGGTAGCGGCACCTCCGACTTGGCCGAGATTATCTCGTTCTATAACCTGACCGACGCCCCGCTGAGCTTCCAATTCT
>DAOWNK010000143.1 GCA_030642635.1 Pirellulales bacterium | reverse complement strand
GCCTACGCGCTGATCGCCTACATGACGGCGTACCTGAAAGCCCACTACAAGGTCGAGTTCATGGCCGCGCTGCTTTCGAGCGATATACCCGGCAGAAACTTCAAAAGGAAAGACTCGCTTTGCGAACACATGGAAGACTGCCGCCGGATGGAAATCGAGGTTGTCCCGCCGGACGTGAACCGCTGTTCGGCCGAGTTCACCGTCGCAGAGAAGGAAATATGCTTCGCCCTGTCGGCAATCAAGGGCTGTGGAACGGCTGCCGCCGAGGCAATCGCCAAGGAACGCCTGGCCGACGGACCGTATCGCAGCCTGTTCGACTTCTGCGAACGAATCGACCCGAGTGTGGTCAACCGGTCGACAATCGAGACGCTTATCAAGGCCGGTGCGTTCGATTCGCTCGGCGCCGGGCGCTCGCAGTTGTTCGCGGTGGTCGACCGTGCGATACAATCCGGCGCCGTCGTCGCCGCCGACCGGCGCAGCGGTCAGATGGGCCTGTTCGCCCCGGAAAACGATGACGAGTCGGAGGCGGCCGGCACGACAAATCTGCCGGACGTGCCGGAGTGGAACGATCGAGAAAAAATGGCCAAGGAAAAGGAGGTGCTCGGCTTCTACCTCCGCGGTCATCCGTTGGACGAACATCGGCAGACGTTGGATGGCTACTGCTCACACACCACTGTCGAAGCAACGGCATTGAAACATCGTGCCGAGGTGATGCTCGGCGGGATGATCTCGTCAATAAAGTTCTCGCATACAAAAAACCCAAAGCCGGGCAACCCGAGCCGATACGCAATGTTCGATCTGGAAGACACCGCAGGGATCATCCGTTGCATCCTATGGCCCGACCGGTTCGTCAATTACGGCGAGATGGTTCAACCGGACAGAGTTGTCGTAGCACGCGGCTGTGTCGATAAGCGACCCGGAAGCGAAGAGGCTAATTTGATCGTCGATGAACTGATCGCGCTGAAAGACCTGGCCGGGCGCTACACACGTGGAGTGATGATCCGCATCAACGAGGAACGTCATGGGCAGAAAGCACTGGAGCAACTCCACGAGATACTGCGCGGCTACCCGGGCAATTGCTCCTTGCAACTGATGATCTGCCTGGCCGACGGCACTCGGGTGCCGTGCAACTGCGAGAAGATGCCGGTGGAGATCAACGCCGAGATGCGCAGCCGCGTGGAGGGGTTGCTCGGCCCGGGGAACTTCCGGTTGTTGATCACCCCGCCGGTGGTCGATGCCGGACGCCGTCGGCAATCCAGTGGCGCCGGCGTCCCGCCGGTGTGACGTAAGCATAATCGTTGCCACGAGTTATGTCACACCGGCGAGACGCCGGTGCCACTGGATTTACATTAGATATCGCCACTTCACCGCAAATTCTACGTCCATTGCTTGCTTTATCCAACTTGCCCAATTAAAATCAAATGATATAAAAGTCCCTGGATTGCAATCTAATTAGTTCGTAGTGACCCGATTCATCGGGTCCACCAGTGCTGAATGCTCAGAAGACCGCATGAATGCGGTCACTACGAACAGATTCTGACGCCTTGGACGAATGTTCACTTTTGAATGTAATTAAAACTATCATTCATTGATATTTGGAGACGCTACACATGAATTTTCAAAAAGTTGGTATCCGTATGCTCCTGTTGTTCACGGCGGCGGCCGTTGCACTGAGCATGTCAACTTTGGCCTGTGCACAAGACGATGGCGACGGCGACGGCGATACCAATATCGATTACGGAGATTGGTACTCGAATCAAGCGGCCGGTGTCGCCGTCGACGCCCAGGGTGTGCTGCGGACAAAGACATACCGCGATCCGGGCGGGCGGTTGACCCGGCAGCGAATCGCCGCGGCCAAGGCGACGCTCGATTCTGATATCATCGCCTTCAGCAAGATGCGGAAGATATCGCTCAATCGGCTCGAGCAGGCCGTGCGCGACCGCGACGGTGTAACAACCGATCAGATGCGAAACCTGGCCGGGCTGCTGCGGCTGCGATACGTATTCCTGTATCCCGAAACCGGCGACATCGTCATTGCAGGCGAAGCAGAGGGTTGGATTACCAATCCGGCCGGCCGAGTCGTCGGTATGACCACCGGAAGACCGGTTGTGCAGTTGCAAGACCTTGTTACGGCGCTGAGGGCCTTCCCGCCTGGGAAAATCAGCGAGTCGCTGATCGGCTGCTCCATCGACCCGACTCAGGAAGGTCTGGCCGAGATGCAACGCTTTCTGCGCAGCATCGGTTCTTACGCAACACCGGCGCACACGCAACACATCGTCAGCGGGCTGCGGACCAGTCTGGGGCCGCAAACGGTCAGCATAAGCGGCGTCTCGCCGAAAACGCACTTTGCACAGGTCATGGTCGAGGCCGACTATCGCATGAAGCTGATCGGCATCGGGCTGGAGCGGCCGCCGGTGCGGATGGTCAGCTACGTCGATCGGGCCAATCCGGCACAGGTAAACCGCAACGCCATGCAGCGTTGGTACTTTACGCCTGATTACCATTGCGTCCGTCTGAGTGACGACGCCTTGGCCATGGAATTAGTCGGCGACGGCGTCAAACTAGTCGGCGAGGATGAAGTGGTCACCGCCGGAGGACAGCGCCGGGCCGCCTCGCGCAGCAGCAAGGCGAGCCGGGCGTTCGTAAACAGCTTCACGAAGAAGTATTCAGCATTGGCCGACCGCTCGCCGGTCTATGCCGAGCTGCGAAACCTGATCGACCTGGCAGTCGCTGCGGCGTTCATCCAGCAGGAAGACTACTACGGCAAGGCCGGCTGGGAGATGGAACTGTTCGGCGACGAGAACGCCTTCTCGGTCGAAACGTACAACGTGCCGAAGATGGTCGCCACGGCGGTCAACGCCATCTGGAAAGGCCGTCGGCTGATGACGCCGGTCGGCGGCGGGGTGACCATCCATGCCAACCTGGCCCTGGATTCCGAAAACCTGCTCGAAGACGAAAACGGCAAGGTCGCCGAGCTACGCGAGCAAACAAAGCCCAAGCCGGCCAAGGGTCAGTGGTGGTGGGATTGATCGACCACCACCACGCGCACGTCGCAGACGTTCGTGTGCGTCGGGCCGGTCTTTATCAACGCATCGAGCGGTTCGAAGAAGTGGTAGGCGTCGTTTCTTGCCAGGTAATCGGCCGGGTCCAGCTTTTGCCGGCGGGCTGAGGCTATAACCTCCGCATCGAGCAACGCGCCGGCGGCGTCGGTCGGGCCGTCTTCACCGTCGGTGCCTCCGGAGAGAATCGCAATGCCGTGGGCGCCGTCGTCGGCCAGTCGCTCCACTGCCGCGAGCACCAACTGCTGATTCCGCCCGCCCAGTCCTCGTTGCGACCGGTCTACCAGCGTCACTACCGGCTCACCGCCGCTTATAAGGCAATTCGGCCCCGGCGTGTCACGCATTTGCACGGCCGTCTCGGCCAGGCGGCGTCCGATCGTTTCTGCCTGACCTTCCGACTTCTTAGCACTTACCATGGCGTGCGAATAGCCCAACCGCTCGGCTTCCGCCCCTGCGGCATCTACGGCCGCGGCGTTGTTGCCGATGATCAAATTCGTGACCTTGCAGGTCGGACGCGGTTGCTCAGCGTCCTGTTTTCGTTGCAGGTGCTCGAACACGCCCGGCGATATGCCGGCATCTCGGGCAGCGAACCGCTCAAGCACGTCCAATGCGTCTTGCGGAGTGGACGTATCCTCTACGGTCGGCCCGGAGGCGATCACGTCCAACGGATCGCCTAGCACGTCGGAGATGACCAGCGAGATCAATCGCCCTGCACGACATACCCTGATTAACCCACCGCCCTTGATGCGGCTGAGTTGCTTGCGTACGGCGTTGAGTTGTTCGATGTTGGCCCCTGCATCGCTTAGGTGTCTGGTAACCGCCAGCTTGTCCTCAAGCGAGATTCCTTCGGCCGGCGCCGGCATCAAGGCCGACCCGCCGCCGGAGATCAGGCACAGGCACAGGTCGTCGGCGTCGAGCGATTCGACCAGACGTAGAATTTCCTCGGTGCCGGCTGCGCCTTCCGGCGTCGGTTCGTTGATTCCCGGCGGACGTGCCGCATGTAGCTTGATACGCTTAAGCGGACGCACGCAGTCGGCCGGTACGTTTACCCAGCCGGCCAGCCGCTTTTCCTCCATCAACCGATCCCCGAGCACCTGTTCCACCGCGGCGGCCATACCGGCCCCGGCCTTGCCGGCGCCCACCACAACGATCCGCCCGATGGCATCAAGGTCCAGCCGGTCGTCGCCGACGAGCAACGACCGGCCGTCCACACTGAGTACGTTACGTACGAGTCGTTCCGACCGGACCGCATCGACCCCGGCGTTCCAGATTTTAAGAGCATCGCGTCGGAGTTTGTCGGCAGGGTGGTTCATGTTAATTCCAGCCGCTTGTGGCTTAGCATTGGTGTTAGTATTGCGAAGCCGCAAGCGGCTTTATTGGGGTGGACGCCGAGTTACGTCAGAAACCGAAGCCGGCAGCAGCGGTTGTATCATCACGTCGTCTAGCCGGACCTCGCCGATGCCCGTGAGCACAAACGATACGTTCATCCAGCCCGACTGCGGCGCGACGCGGTAAATGGTGAACTGTCGCCAATCGGTAGTCTGTTTGATGCGTCGTGCAAGTGCGTCGCCGGAGAGCGAATCGACGATCATCAGTCCGTCCACACTGCCTGTAATTTCTTTCGGGATTTGCACCCAGCCGTTTATGCAAACGATCTGCCCGGCCTCGACCGGTACGTTCGGCGTAGTGATCCACAGCGGTGCGGTTTCGACCACGGTGGGCGGGTTTTCCGGATCGCAGGCGACGGCCGTAAGTCGCAGGCCGTTCGAGCCGGAATGTGCCGCGGCTGGCAAAAGATCGGCCGACGTCTGAATTCCAGTTGTGCTGCATCGGCGGTGTTGCCAGCCGGTGTGAATCAACGTGCGGAGGTCTTCAAAATTGCCGCCTCCGAGCCGATTCGGTCCGAATCGCGATGCGCGAATCCGGTCGGCCCAACGATAATACGAAGGCAATGTATTGAAGGCCACAGCGGGCGGAATGCTCGTCGGGTAATCGAGCACCCCGACGGCCGACTCCCACTCGGCACGCTCGACAAGCCGTAGCGAGCAGATCGCCCGACGTGCGTGTAACCAGGCGGCTGGGTAGTCTCGCGACGCCAGGTATCGGTCGGCCCGCTGGAGTTCCTGCTTTGCGATTGACAATTGCTGTTGCGTTTGTGCGGCGGTAGCTGTGGCAGTCCGACCGGAAAGTCGACCGACCACCTGCTCGACGGTGTGCAGTTTTCCGGCGGCTAAGTGACGTTGCAACTCGGCGGCACGAGGCCCGGCAGACACCATGTGCCGCGTCATGCCGGCGACCGTCAACGGGTCCTGTGTTAAAAGCATCTGGCCGGTCAATCCGAACCGTTCAAGAGCCACTCGCATTCCGCCGGTTACGCGCTTGTGCCGAAGCGGTTTCAACCCCCCCGGCACAATGTTGTATACGTTGGACGACTCCGGCACACCGGGTACGACCAACGACTGCCCGGCGGCTGATTGGCCGGGCACGTATTGGGCGCCCGGTGACGAGTAAATCGGCAGAACCAGCCTGGAGCGATTGCTCCTGAGCACCGCACCTATTACTCCCGGCTCAGTCCCTTCGGCAGTGGCCTGCAACGAGCCGGCGGACGCCCAATGTTCGATCAGTTGCAACTGAAGATTAAGCAGTTCCAGCGTCATTGCCCGCTGTAGCGTTTCCGGGTCGGAGGCATCGAGCGGCGAGTGCGAGGTGAACAACAGCCCGCGGCTTCCCGAGCCGATCGCCGTGTAGGCAAGCAGTTTGATCTGCCCGCTCGACAGGGAATCTGGAGGATCGGCGGCCGGATCGGCGGCAAGTAGTTGTCGGCGGATCGCCGGCGCCGGTTGTGTTTGAACGGCGGTCCACACAGGCGTACCGGGACGGGCCAAAAACGGCTGACGGCGAATCCACGTACCCCAATCGGCCAACTCCAGACTGGCGCCAACAGGCCGGCGGTCCAGCAGCAGCAGATCGACCTGTCGGCTGTATGCCCGAAGATTGCTTGTCGGCATGCAGATCAGCGGCCGGCCACAATGTCGGTCGGCCGAGCGAACGTGCCGCGCCCAGCGGCGCGTGGCATCGAGATGCTCGTCGGTGAGTCCGCGGCCAATATCCCATGCCATTACGCTATCGTACTCCGGGCCGATTGAGCGTGGCGGCGTGCAAACCAGCCAGAGCCCCAAGCGTTTCGCCTCGCTGAGTTGTTCCGCCGTGGGGGGGCGCGACAGCCATACGGCGTTGAATCCCAGACGCTTCAGAAATTCCAGCGGTTCGCCTTGGTGCTGGATGATGCGCGGAAACATCGCACGGCCGTCGGCCATAAGCACCGAGCCAACCAGTTTGATCTTTGGCCGGTTAGACTGTACGGGAGTCATGCCGGCCGTTCGGCCTATTGCCGAATCACCGTCGGCCGGCCCGGCGGCGACAAAGCCGGCGATGTCCAGATCGTCGATCCAGACGTTTGTCTCTCCCGGCCCGCCGTAGATGTTAAGCAGCACGGCGTCGATGTACGACTCGCGGCCGTCGACGTTGGGGCCTAGTTGCGTGCGAAGCAGGCGGACCTGTCGGGCAAGCAACCGTGGGACCTCGTCGATACGTAACTGCTGCCAACGGCCGACATTGGTATAGCTGGAACCGCTTACCAATGTTGAGACCGGCCGACCGGTCCTGGGGTCCGTGACCCGCGGCAACACCACACGGGCGGCGATTTGCAAACCGGGGCGGTCCGATTTGACCCAAACGCTGGGTAACAATTCGTCGATTACCATTGGCCGGCCGACCTCATGGCCGATGTGGACGTAAGTGCCGTGATTGCCAAGCAGCGTGAGCCGTTCGCAGCCGTCGCCGGTGTGTGCTTTATTCTGCTCTCGGCGGTGGTGTTTGATTTGGTATTGTGCATTCCCGCCCACATCGCGCCAGGTTGTTTCCGGTCCCTCGAACCCCTCGTACCATGCGGTCCGGCCATGTGCGGCGGTCGGCGTCGCATTAAGCAGCAACGCGGCGGCGGCGATCAGGACCGGCATGAAACGAGGTATGGCGGATCGGATCATTTTGTTTAGCACGGTGTAGCACAAATGCAACATTTTGGGGTCGGCGACAAATTCGACGTAACATGAGCTTGTATCAGGATTTGCGAAAAGTATCCAGATCAAACGTGGCGTTTTGTCATCGCGGGATTGGTTTGGGGAGATTTACTGGAACTCGTAAGTGCTTACGGCCAAACGGTTTAGAGAAACACCGGGTTCATCGCGGTGTATTCGGCACGCAGTGTGCTTTTCTAAAGAAGTATTCCATACGAAGGGAAAGCACCAATGAGCAAACAAGCACGCGTTATCAAGCCCAAAACTAACGAAGTCCCGCGAGAAATTATCGATCTGGCTGCTGCCGTCCACAATCTGCCCGAGGAGCATCTCACAAAGATCGAGCCGACGATGACCAAAGTGTTAGAGAGCACTAAGCGTCGGCATCGGATTCTCTTGCTCGTGCAGGACGCGTTGAGCCAGCTTCGTCTCGACATGAAGTATCTGGCGTTCGATCTGGAGGCCACGCGTCGCGAGCGTGACGAATACCGCCGGAAGCTGGAAGGATCGACTTGACCCCCCTCGTTTGCACCATGAGCATATGGTACAATTCTTCGATGCAACAATCTGGGGTTAGTAAAACGGATCGCAACTCTCTGGCCCCTGACCCCTGACCCCTAGCCCCTAGCCAGCATGGGAAAACCAACTGCTGAAAAAATTGCACAGCGTGCGTTCAACCTGGAACTACTCAACGAGCGGCAATTGCAAGAGGCTTGGGCGACTCTAGGCAGCCGCGACGTCGCGGTCGATAAGCTTCTTCACCTGATTGTCCGCCGCGAGTTTCTGACCAACCACCCGGTCGAGCGGCGAGTACACGGCGAGCGGTCCGGTTTCTTCTCCGGCGATTACAAGGCTCTTCACCCGGTCGGCACAGCCACGTTTGCAAGTGTGTACCGGGCGATGC
>DAOWNK010000258.1 GCA_030642635.1 Pirellulales bacterium | reverse complement strand
CATCGCGCTGTACCGGTCGCTGATGGTCGATATCGAGCTGCGCCAGGCGCCGTTGATCTCGCAGAGCGTTCGCTGGTGCTCGAACCTGGCCGCGCCGGATATGCTCTACGACTGGAGCGGGTTTATGCCGGAATTTGTAAACTCCGGCGTAGGATTCTTCGGACTTGGGCCGTATTTCAACCTGCTGCCGATACTGACCATCGTGCTGTTCATCGCACAGCAGAAGATGTTCATGCCGCCGCCGACCGACGAACAGTCGGCCATGCAGCAGAAGATGATGAAGTACATGATGGTGTTCATGGGGCTGATCTTCTTCAAGGTGGCGAGCGGGCTGTGCATCTACTTTATCGCATCCAGCCTGTGGGGACTGGCCGAACGACAGTTCATGCCGAAACATACCCCGGCGACACCGTCCGACGCACCCGAGTCTCGCGCAACGGCAAAGTCTAAAGCACGTGCAGCGTCCGCCGCCGAGGCAAAGCGCAAGAAGAAGAAATAGGGATTAGGGATTGGGGATTGGGGGTTCGGGAATCGATAAAAAGCCCCCGGATTGCAATCCGGGGGATGGCACTACATCATTCAGGATTATCCACAAGTTCCTGCAATCGTGCCGCGAGTCCTGCGGGGAATCGCTCGGTCCAACCGACGTCGATCAGGCCGATGTCCAGCAGATCGATCAAGTGCATTTGATCCTTTCGCCGGAACGATGTGAGTTTCATCCGAACCAGCGATTCCAGCGTGATTACGGCGAAGGACGTCGTCCGGTCGATATCCAGCACGTCTGGGGTTGGAACGAGGTATTCTTTTCGAACCTTCTCGCCGGCGAAAACGATGTGGACCGCGTCGCGAGCCTTCGCCTGCGGACCGTCCAGAAACATCTCCACCCCGGCCGCGCGACGGTATACGAACCCGGCCTCGGCCAACGCGTCGCCGGCGGCTGCGAGGTCCTCGCGTCGCAGCAGTATATCTACGTCGCGTGTGTTTCGCACGGCCGCCTCATCGACCCTGGAGACCCAGGCGGCCACCGCCTGCCCGCCCACCACGGCGTATGGCACCCCCACCTTTTCCAGCGCCGAGGTCGCCCGCAACAAACGTTCGCGTACTTTTTCCACGGCTTGGATCATCCTTTCCCAGGAGATATCTGCGTAGTTGGTCTGGAGCATCGTGATCGTCTCCGAATTCCCCACTATCAGGCATTCTACCCATGGACTGTCAAGGCGTCCAGGTTGGCTGTAGAATTGTAGTCGCCCCCGCATACAATACGGGGGCTTTTATCTCAATCTCCAATCCCCAATCTCCAATCCCCCCCATGCACCCGCTCGACGACACTATTGTTGCAATTGCCTCGCCGCCGGGCGGCGCTGCCAGAGGGATCGTGCGCATGAGCGGGCCGCAGGTGAGAACGTGTATCGAGGCCGTCTTTCGGATGGAGGACAACGCAGAACCGCCACATTGCACCACGCCGACCGTTGTGGCAGGCTCGATCAGACTGGACGGTATTGCATCCGAGTTGCCGTGCGATTTGTATTTATGGCCGAATCGAAAAAGCTACACCGGGGGGCCGGTGGCCGAGATTCACACGCTTGGTTCCCGACCGCTGTTGGAGGCACTGCTGCGTACGCTTTGCACGGTCGGTGCACGATTGGCAGAGCCGGGTGAGTTCACGCTTCGGGCGTTCCTGGCCGGGAAAGTCGACCTGACACAGGCCGAGGCCGTGCTGGGTGTGATCAACGCGGCCGACCCGCATCAACTTGACGTTGCACTGGCGCAGCTTGCCGGTGGGCTGGCCAGGCCGCTGCACGAACTGCGAGAGTCGCTCATTAGCCTGCTGGCGCATCTGGAGGCCGGGTTCGACTTCGCCGAGGAAGACCTGCCGTTTATCACCACCGAACAACTCGATGAGCAACTCGCCGATGCCGAGCGGGCGGTGGCGAAACTGGTCGAACAGACCGCCTCTCGCAGCGAGACCTCGGCGGAGATTCGCGTGGTTATCGTCGGGCTGCCAAACGCCGGCAAGAGCAGTTTGTTCAACACCTTGGCCCGTGATGCCGACGCACTGGTCTCCGAGCATCCCGGCACCACGCGCGACTATCTAACCGCCGAGTTGGACTTCGACGGCGTGAAATGTCAACTGGTCGATACGGCCGGCATGGTGACGAAAAACACTTCAGGCAGCATCGAAGAAGCAGCCCGTGCGGCTTCGGTTCAGCAGAGCCGACTGGCGGACGTGCAGATCGTCTGTCTCGATTCGACCGATTCTCCGGGCGACCGGCCGGCGGATCAGTTCGGTGTAAACGGCGGCGTGGTCCGAATCGTGGTTCTGACCAAAATCGACTTGCCGAACGGTTGCGATGTGCCGGGAGCGATTCTCACGAGCGGCGTAACCGGCGAAGGGCTTGACGAGCTGCGCGGCGCGATCCGCCGCACCGTGCTCGCCACTGTTAAAAGCGGCGCCGAGGTGGTTGTCGGCACGGCCGCGCGATGCCGCGAATCGTTACGCATGGCCGACGCGAGTCTGAATCGCGCCCGGCAAATAGTTGCTTCCGACGGCGGCGAGGAGTTGGTGGCCGCCGAGATTCGAGTCGCCTTGGACGAACTGGGCAAGGTCGTCGGCGCGGTCTACACCGACGATGTATTGGACCGTATTTTTTCGCGATTTTGCATAGGAAAGTAGTGGCTTGGGGCGGTACTTCAATTATAAAGCCGCGACCGGTGGTCGCGCCACGCTCCTAATAATCTAACAATGTATGGCGCGACCACCGGTCGCGGCTTTATGACCGCCCACCCAGCAATTCATCCACCACAGCGCCGATGTCCTTGACGACCATAAACGTCTCGCCGACGAGCATTGCTTGAACGCCGGCCGATTCGAGGCGCTGAACGTCCGAACGTGTGCGGATGCCGCTCTCGGCGACCACCACGCGGTCGTTGGGTACTTCGCGGCAGAGTTCAAGCGTGTGGTTCAGATCAGTCGTGAAGGTGCGCAGGTCGCGGTTGTTTATGCCCACTAACTTGGCGCCGCTGTCCAGCACGCGTGGCAAATTGGCCGGCTCGAACAACTCGACAAGCGGTGTCATGCCATGCTCGACAATCATCGCGTGCAGATCATCAAGCAGCTTGCCGTCGAGACACTCGGCTATAAGCAGCACGGCGTCTGCTCCTGCGGCCCGGGCTTCGATCACCTGGTACGAATCGATCAGAAAATCCTTCCGCAGCACCGGAATGGCAACGGCCGCGCGTACCAGGCGAAGATATTCCAGACTGCCCTGAAAGTACGGCTCGTCTGTCAGCACGCTAATGCAAGCTGCTCCGTGTTGTTCGTAGATTTTTGCGATCCCAACCGGATCGAAATCGTCGCGGATAACGCCTCGGCTTGGGCTGGCCTTCTTTACCTCGGCAATCAGCCGCACCGGCGGTCCTTGCGTCAGTGCATTAAAGAAGTCACGTGGCGGCGGCGCGGCGGTAATTTGCTCGCGCAAGGCATACTCAGGCACGTTGGCCTTGGCGCGTTCGACCTCGCGACGTTTAGTGACGACGATTTTGTCAAGAATGGTGGGCATGTTTTAAGATTTTAGCAACTTTTATACCCATTTAGCCGCCGTGCTTGCACCAATACCGTTGAATTAGTGGTAATATCAATGGAAATACAGTGGTGGCGGCGGCTCGCCGGTGGTGCATAAGTATAGGCGTTACCACGAGTTACGTCGCACCGGCGAGACGCCGGCGCCACTAATTCTGTCCACTAATTCAACGGTATTGTGGTTAGGGGTGAGGGCGAAATATGCTTTTCCCTCCATTCCCACACCCTTTGCGTCTTGGCGTCTTTGCGTGAGACCTGAAACGAGATAAATTTTCGCTGAACGAGCGTGGGCATACTGCTCCAACATGAACAAATGTATCACATCGCGCGGCCGATTTCAAGATCAGAATTCTTGCGTGCCATGGACGAAAGCCACGTGCGCGTTTCATTTTTCATATAGCACCTCACCCCTTTGGATTTCTTGCATAAAGGGTCCCTGCTCCGGCGTTTGGCGAACCGGAATGACATCCAGTGGGATTTATTTGCAACATTCCGAAGCGTTCGGCGGTACTTTATGGCAAGTGGATAGTAGCTTTTATCCGAGTCCTATTACTGGATAGATTAATGTTTCGATACCTCTCAAGCAACCAAAACTCTTCCAGGGGAGGCTACCCACTTTAACATGGATAAGCATATCACACCGCACGGCCGATTGCAAGACCGGGAATTGGCCGCCTTAAGGAGAACACCACAGAGTACGTGGAGGGTACAGAGGTTTTGGTGACATTTCAGCACGCAGTGGGCGTATGGGTGCAGAACGGCTACAATTGACGTTTTGGCTTTGTTACCACCTGCACTTTCTGAAAAAACAGCGATAATTGGTATACACTAAAAAAGGCTCTTCCATCATGCTGCGGTTTCAAAACAAGCCGCACAATGGAGGAGCCAAGGATGGT